>JAUXDP010000206.1 GCA_030618325.1 Methylococcaceae bacterium
AGACATCGCTGGAGGGTGAGGAGTCCATATCATCACCCATAGGTTAAGTGGGTATTTTTTGGAAGTGCTGTGGAATCAATAGCTTGTGCTAGAAACCGTGAGCAACTGATTTTTCTAGGATTATGGCAACATCTCTATCGGTACTGGGTATACATAATCCGCCGGATCACTGTTTTCCGCCAATGGAATCCAGCGGTCTGTATCATCATTATATATTTGGTAATGATTCAATTTTCGCTTTAGGTCTTTAAGTAGCGCATCCTGTTGATGCGGGCCAAAACTCATCCAGGTTTCTTCGTCCATATCTAATATATGACTATGGTATGGCAGGTCTTCCAGGTATTCGCCCATTAAGCCCAATTCTGCCAGCTTTGCATTTTTTGCCTGATTGATCTGGTTAGGGTCTCGGCCTAATGTGGCCGCCGCAGAACGCAATTGGGTAAAAAAACTATCTGGGCTAATCATGCCTTCCAGCACGGCATCTGTTATGGATTTAACCACCTGATACATATCGCTTAGCTGGTTTTTAGTCAGCAATACTCTAACTTCAGTTGATTTTTTTCTTGGGTTTTCAATTGCGCTATCGCTAATCCAGGCTTTAAAAACAGGGGGGACTTTTGCGCCTGTTTCCCGTCCAAGATAGGATAATTGCATGGCATAGCCCATTAATGCCATATCTTGGCTGATCTTTTCGGCTGAGCTTACTTTTTTATCTTGCTGACCAAATTTAGCATCGGCCGATTTTGCACTGCCTGCAACGGCTTTTCCCTGATAGGCATCGTTGACCAATTTCACAACGGATTCGGCTAGACTATCAACAATGTTGCCAAATTCATCGATTGAACCCATATTAATCGGATAATAGAGCGAACGGTTTAATAACGGCGTTGAGGATAATACTTTATATTGCGCTTCAGCAGATTGGTGATTTTTTTTGCCTTGTGGGGTTTTTAAATGCAAGCTGTATATTGCTACGCCTCGGTATTTTGCTTCTTGGCTGACTTGTTCTGCCCCTAAGCCTGTAGATGACAGTTTATTATTGCCATCAATCGCGCCTGCATCGGTAATCAGCACTATATATCTGGCACCAAACTCGGTCCATTCCACATCATTTAAAGCCGCCATAATACCTGCATAGGCATCTTCATCAAATAGGCTGCTGGATACGCCTGCAGGTTTTAAGTCTTTCACTTTGGCTAAAAAGTCTTTGCCGTCCGTAACCTTAACGGGATCAACAAATTGTTTAGCCGTATATTTCAATCCTGGCACGGCATCTACACTGGAGCGATAGGCCACTAAGCCAAACTTGATTTTGTCCAGCATTTTAGCTTTTTCAATTTTGCCGTAAATACGTTTAATGGCATCACGGGTTCTATCAATATAAGGCCCCATGGAGATGGTGGAATCAATCACAAAAACAACCGATGCTTTAAACTGATGTAGAAGTTGAGAGGAGTCATCCGCACCTGGGATTTTTAATTTTTCCCTAGCTGCAGGCTGTTGGCTAACAGAAGCGACTTGCAGCATATTTACACTGTTAGTACCTGAGTACACTTCTTCGGCTTGCAGGATGGGCAAAAGATAGAAGTTTTTATTTATATCGGCTGGTTTTTCTGGCTCTATGGATAGAATTTTGGGGTCTTTTTTACCAGTTGCCAAAGTTTTTCTAATCGGTGCAACCGCAGTTGCTGGCGAATCGGCTGATAAAATAGCTCCTAGGTCTTTACTTTCTTTAAAAAACAAAACCCGTTCGCGTCCTACCGGATGAGTAAATGCCAAGGTTAGCTGCTGTTTCCAAGGGGCTGTGTTTTCTGCCAACAGCCAGCCTATGGTTTTACCGCGTGAGTCTGGCCCCACTTCCAGCCATTCTTGCTTAGCCTCAGTTTTTCTTTGGTAAATATAATAGCGGGTGAAAGTGGGCTTTGTTATGCCTGTTTTATCTGCAATTTTAGTAAAAACTTTTGCACCTGGCCGTGTTAACACGCGTTGATAGAGGGTCTTTTTGCCTTCCATTAATAACGGCTTGCGTTCTTCTGCCTGGCTAACCGTAGGTAAAATCAGAGAAAGTAGAATTAAAATTTTAAGCATTATTTTTTCTCCAATTTTTCTAGCAGTGATTTGGCATCCGCATTGCCTGCTTCAACCGCTTTTTGGTACCAGTATTGCGCGGTATCTGTATCCGCTTTTTCTATACATTTACCTTTTTTAAATTCTGCTGGGTCATGCATTTTTGCATATTCAAGGGCGATTTTAGAGTCGTTGCTTTTATGTGCTGAATGCACCATCAGTCTTAGCATGGCATCGCAATGTCCAGTATTGCGCCACTGATTAGCCTGAGCCAGAATTTGCTCTGTATCCGGTTTTGTACGGATAAATTTTTGCAGTAGTTCCAAATCGGTCAGGTTTTTTCCTGTTGCTGGCGTTGCTTCAACAGTAGAGGAGGAGGCTGTCGCTTTATCTTCTTTTTTGTCAGAACTAAAATCGGGGATCAGTTTAAAATACCAGACTAAAATACCGCCAATCAGTAATAGCAATGCCAGTACAGTCGCAATGATTTTACCTTTATGACGACTGAAAAAGCTCTCTGTTTGTATCTCAACAACGGAAGTAACAACAGGTTCTGGAGCCTCTTCTATAATCTCTTCAATAACCTGTGGTTCGGGCACTGGCTCAGGTTCTTTAATCGGCTCAACAATCGCATCGCCTAAAATTAAGCCGCTCCCCTGTTCTAAAGACTCAGGCGAACTTCCAGCGGCGCTAGAAGCTAATACGCCATTAGCAATTCGCATGGTTCGCGTTTCTGATTCACCACCGCTTTTAAGGGTGACTCGATATGAATTATTTGGTGAGATAATAATGGGATCAACAAAGGCAGGGGGAACATCGGCTTCAATAGTTCCTTCTTCAACGGCGGCCATATTGGCTAAGGTATGCCAGACGGGGATAGGCTCCCACTGTCCCTCTGCGCCTAGGTATTTTTCATCCTCACTGCGCTGGATTGACATTTCCGAAAGCTCTGGCGCATGTTTCCAGCCTGAGATTTTTAACAGTGCAAATCAGGGCGTCTACGTTCCTGAGTTCTTGTTTCTGGGGAAAGTTGTATTTTTGCCATGTTTTTTTATTTTATGGGTCAGGGTAAAGTAGGTACGGGTGCCCTCCACAATAATACGCCTTGTGATGGGTTCGCTATAGCTTTGTCCATCCTACTTTTGAAACTTAATTAGCATGAATAACTAAATATCGGTGCAAAATTTTATCAAAAACAATTCAGATCCGAACACTGGCAGACTATTTTTGATAAAATTTTTATCGTTGCTTATTATCAAATCGCAAGTTGATTTTTTTGCCAAAATAGCCTGTAAATTATCTTCTAAATCACGGTTGTCAATTACTAATGCCTTGAGCATGTCCGCATTATCTGCGCCAGTAATAACAAAATTTTTCTCAATAAAATGTAGGAATTGACGAATGTCCTGCATTTGTTTTTTTGCTACATAATCAATATTTAGCAATGTTATATCAGCCACATACCCTTGATAAGTTCCATTTTGAACAAATTGGAGGATCTTTTTTGCCTGAATATAGTGTTTTCTCTCAAACAGCAAATCCATAAAGATATTAGTATCTAAAAAAAGCTTCATTTAACAATGTTATTGTACTTTGCATCGTCCGTTTTAAACTCATCCGATAAAATACCAACAAACTGTTCTAATTCTATGTTGTCTTGTGGTTCTGAGTTTTCTTTTTTTGAAATTAATGTTTCATAAAAACTATAGGGCATTAAAACCGCTTTTTTTATATGGCTTTTTTTATCAATAATCGTGGTTATTTCTAACTCTGATAAAAGGGACGTAAACTGTTTTTGTGCTTGAGATACACTTAATTCTTTCATAACAACTCCTTATCTATGTACATAGTAATATATGTATATATTTTGTCAATTAAGTGCTATTTAAGGGGTTCTTACCCAGAAATCATTTTCATCAGTTTACCTAAGGCTTCATTTTGTTCTGGGGTAATATCGCGCCCTGCACTGTGCCCTGCATTTGAAATAATTAATTTTTCCAGTGCAACCAGCCAGTCCATTAAGAAAATTTCGGTATAGCGCGTGGGCTGCTCGGGGATTGCGGGCAAATTGCCAGCAGGAATAGCTGCGGCCGGTGCAAAAACTTTTTGTCCTGCCTGTATTCTGCTTTCTGCTCTTTCATTAACTGGCAGCCAGGCAACCCCTAAGGTTGATAGAAACTCATGCATAATGCTACTGACAACCAATACTTGGCGGTCAACCAATCGAGAGCGGGTGGCTGATGTTTGCAACTCGGTTTTGTTAATGGCATCTGTTAATCGCTGTTCCAGTTTTAAGCGATCCATTGCTGAAATCAATTCGTCAATTAAGGCTTCAACTGATGTTTTGGTAAAACCCAGAAAATTCATTAAATCGGTACGATCAGGAATTTCTCGCAGGTGTTTAATCCACTCCTGCATGACACCGCGAATAAATCGGGTGGTACTTGTATGAGGCGCAACATCTGGTTTCTGACTGGTTACGGGTTCATTAGTCACCGTGCTGTCAGCTCCAAAATCCAGGTTGAGGTCAAGATCGAACATGGAGTTATCAATTTGTACTGCGCTGCTTGCTTTTTGTTCTGCTTCTTCTGGTTTTCTGTCAGCTGTTTTTTCACTGTCCGTTTCTGTGCGCAAATAAATTGAACGGAAATGTTCGGTAACCGGCTGCATTTGAAATAACAGTTCGCCAATCAGCGGTGCTCTGGCTTTTAAACCATCAAGAATTTCTTTGGCTATGGCGCGTTTTTTATCCACTTCACCCGCGCCTTCTGCCTGAAAATAATTGGCAAAACGCTTGTTAACCAAATCATCAACGGTTGCTCCAATCTGTTCGCTGATTCGGTCGAGCTTTATTTTTATATCGGCTACTGATTCTACCTGTTCAGAGAGCCGTCCAACACCTCCCTGGTTCAGGTTCATCATGCCATCCCAGGCCTTAACAGGGTCACTAAAATGCTTTTCTACAGTTTCATCGGCACAGAATGTATCACGCATCAATTGCAATTGCTGCTGATACTCTGGCTTTATCGCTTGTTCCGAGCCGTCTTCCAAATCTAGAAAACTAACGGGTTCGCGAGGCTTTCTAACCAGGAACATGTTATCAAAAGGCGTGCCTGTCGCCCATTCGCTGACCCAGTTATATTGACCAAATCGCTCTAATAAGGCCATTTTCATCATGCCGCCCGTACCCCAGGCAATTTTAAGCATATCATCGGTATGACTTAATGACTGGCTGATCCGTTTGTCGAACATGGTAATAGCCCAGACCAGGCCTGATTTTTTTGTGCCTCTAATTTCAGCAGTTTCGCCTTGTGTAGTTTCTATCCAGTTAGTTAATACAGGGCCAACGGCGGTGACATCAGACTGTTTATCAGATGGGGTACAAACAATCAGCACATTCATTTCTTGAAAATCTGTGTAACGCTCAAACAGATAGGCGACTTTTCCGCGTAAAATCAGTTCTGCAACGGGGTCTGTCTGATTATCTTTTACCGCTTCTTTAACATCGGCCAGATTGTCTACATTTAAACGCCCCCGATAGCCTGGAAAATCAAGCAGATCGACCGTTTCCAGCATTGTACATTCTGGCTGTTCGGTTAATGGGAAAACCATTTCCAGAGTCAATACCGCAAGTATGGATCGAGCGATGGCAACAGAATCGAGTGTTTGTCCCTGTTCTATCGGCTTTAATTCGATGGCGTCATCATTGTCATTTCCTAACCTGCCCAGGATATCCACATTCAT
>JAUXDP010000160.1 GCA_030618325.1 Methylococcaceae bacterium
TGACAGTAAAAAAAGAACCTGTTGATATCAAAGTTAGCCGGCAGGCCAGTGAACTTTTAGTAACCGGTACGTTACCGGCCTCATTAGAAAATACCCACGCGAGAATCAATATAACAGCAAAAGGAACTAATCAATGCAAAGGATCTGGTGGCTGGTTGGTTAATATAATGAAGGAATAACCCCATATCAAAAACAACACTCAGTTGATTATAATGATCTACGGTTTTAGAAGAAGATCTCTTGAAAATTTGGCCGATTTTTACCAAATAAGCATTCCAGAAAGGAAATCTTTACCATATTCAGTATCAAATTCTTCGTCAGTTTCTTGGAGAAAGGTTTCTAATTCTGCAAATGGTTGACCAGTATCGGTACTTTCTATGACCTTTTCGGAGGCTTGCTTACGCTCTTTCCATTCTTGTAAAAATGTTATGTCACTATTTTTGTGATTATTTTTCATATTTTCCACCCAAGCCATAATGTTATCGGTAGATTACAAGATTAAGACTGAATATTCTGTGAATTATTCACTTTTTATCATTTTATAATAAATTTTTAGTTGCTGTTAACGCTTCTTTGTCAAAGTGGATGCCATCCCAAGCATATTTGATAAAATTACGGATATTTTGATGGTCGGTTCCTTCTGGGTGGGTTAAGACGTCAATTTGGTAATAGTCGCCAAACAGTTCCAAAGTTTGCTGTTTATTGAGCTGGTGCAGTTGGGCGAAAGCAAAAATTTTACAGGAACCTTCATTATTTCCAGCTTCATTGATTAGTAAGTCATCCTCCAAACCATTGGTAAATCGAGTAGGTTGGTATTGATAATGTTCAGTAATAACGGCCATAGTTTCAGAGAAGCCAATAGCCTCACCTGCTTTTATTTTGGAAATGAAAGTTGTCAGGGGTGTATTCATAATTATCTATTAATGGTGTTTCATGATTCTGGCTTTTTCCCGTTGCCAATCTTTTTCCTTGGAAGATGCGCGTTTGTCATGGAGTTTTTTACCTTTGGCCAAACCAATTTCCAGTTTTACCCTGCCGTCTTTCCAATACATAGAAAGCGGTACCAGGGTGTAACCTTTGCGTTCGACATGTCCGATCAGTTTATTGAGTTCCTGGCGATGCAATAATAATTTGCGGGTACGAATAGCTTCAGGATTGACATGAGTGGATGCTGAAGATAAAGCGGAAATATGGGCCCCAGAAATCCAAGCCTCACCATGTTTAATAAACACGTAGCTTTCTTTAAGTTGCACCCGGCCTTCTCTAATACTTTTAACCTCCCAGCCTTGCAGAACCAGACCAGCTTCAAAGCGTTCTTCTACAAAATATTCATGTGAAATATACCGGTTCTTGACGATAGTATTGCTTTCTTTTTTTGGTTTTTTCCCTGCCATACGTATGTGATTTCGATTTTAAAACTGACGTAATCTGATAATTTTGTTATTTTACGCCTTTTATAAATAAAAATATGAGATTTGAGGTAGGGGCTAACAATGACGGAAAATAAATCAATTCACGGCGAATGGTCTTCTCGGTTTGCTTTTATTCTGGCGGCTACTGGCTCTGCAGTTGGTCTGGGTAATATCTGGAAATTTCCTTATATTGCCGGTGAAAATGGCGGCGGGGCATTTGTATTTATCTATTTACTCTGCATTCTGGCTATTGGTTTTCCGATTATGATGGCCGAAATCATGTTGGGTCGGCGGGGGCGCCAAAGTCCTATCAACACCATGCGAACGCTGGCTGAAGAAGCCGGTGCTGATACCAACTGGCATTATTTGGGCTGGTTAGGGGTGATTGCTGGCTTTTTGATTCTTTCCTACTACAGTGTCATCGCCGGTTGGGCTGGTGCCTATGTGCTTAAATCGGTCACTGGGAGTTTTTCCGGTGGTAATGCTACGGAGATAAAAGGAATTTTTGATGGTTTTGTTGCTAGTCCCCTGCAATTGATGTTCTGGCATACCCTGTTTATGGCGGTAACCATGTATGTCGTCTCGCAAGGCGTGAAAGGTGGGCTGGAAAAAGCGGTAAGATTTTTAATGCCAAGCCTGTTTTTTATTTTGATTTTGTTGGTGGGATATGCGATGACCAGTGGCGCATATGAGAAAGGCTTGGCTTTTTTGTTCACACCTGATTTTAGCGAGGTGACGAGCGACAGTATTTTAACGGCCATGGGTCATGCATTTTTTACCTTGAGTCTGGGTATGGGTGCGATTATGGTTTACGGCTCATATTTGCCAAAAAATATATCCATCGCCAAAACAACGTTAATAGTTGCCGGCGCTGATACAGCAGTTGCGTTGCTGGCAGGCATTGTCATTTTCCCCATCGTTTTTGCTAATGGTTTGGAACCCAGTGCTGGCCCTGGGCTATTGTTTCAGTCGTTGCCTATTGCATTTGGCAACATGGGTGGCGGATTAATATTCGGTACGTTGTTTTTTGTTCTCTTAGTGTTTGCCGCTTTGTCTTCCTCAATTTCGCTTATTGAACCGGCAGTCGCCTGGTTAGTGGAAAACCGGAATATGAGCCGGGAAATGGCTTGTTTATGGTCAGGACTAATTACCTGGGTTGTTGGTTTGGGAACTGTATTTTCTTTTAATATCGGGTCGGAATTTAAAATTTTTGGTAAAACTATTTTTGATTTGCTGGATTACTTAACAGCGAATCTGATGTTGCCTATCGGTGGTTTCTGTATCGCTGTTTTTGCAGGATGGGTTATGCGTAAAGCTGATAGCCAGCAAGAACTGGAATTGGAGAACCCCTGGCATTATCAGATCTGGAAATTTCTGGTCTGTTATGTTTCGCCAGCGGCTGTATTTTTAGTATTTTTGAATGTGATCGGAATCCTGTAAAATGACTGTTGTAGAAAAGAGTGCACTGGTAAAGTTTTCGGCTCACCAGATGTATGATATTGTTGAAGATGTCGAATCCTATCCAAAATTTTTACCCTGGTGTGTAGGAAGTCGGGTTCTTAGCAGAAAAGATAACATTGTTGAAGCAGAATTGCAGATAGCAAAAGGTGGTTTTTCAAAAAACTTCACTACCCGAAATATTTTAGATGCTGGCGGTAAGATCAGTATTAGTTTGATTAATGGTCCTTTTTCTTACCTGGAAGGGGTTTGGAATTTTATGCCGTTGCGCGAGGATGCTAGTAAAATCACACTGGATCTAGAGTTTGAAATGTCTGGAAAATTAGTCAGTTTAGCTTTCGGTGCGGTTTTTCATCAGATTTGCAATACCATGGTTAGTTCCTTTACTCAGCGAGCCAAACAGGTTTATGGGTGAGCAACAAATATTAATCGAAGTGGCCTATGCTAGGCCGGATAAACAAGTTGTTCTGGAATTGGAAGTGCAAGAAGGTACTAGGGTTGTACAGGCAATAATGCTATCAGGAATATTACAGCAACATCCTGAAATCGAATTTTCACAAGCAGAAGTTGGAATTTTTGGTCAAGTTTGTGATAAGGAAAAAACCCTTAAAACAGGTGACCGTGTGGAAATTTATCGGCCATTGATTCGTACTCCCAAAGAAGCTAGAAAATTAAGGGCTACCAAGCAAGAACCCGAGGGTTAGTGATGTAAAAGTAGGAGGGGCTTTAGCCGCGACTAGAGTTGATCGCAGCTAAAAGCCTTCCCGACTATAGTTTTATCTCAATGGCCTCGGATTAGCCTTCTTCTTCTTCTTTGCCTTTATCTCTTATATAGTTTACGTAGACAACATAACCTACTATACCGAGGACTAAAAGCCCCACCATATAAGGGATTTTACTGGCAACATCAGTTGGTTTATGTACGTCAGGGAAATCGAATTTTGTTAGTACCCCTAAACCAGCGTCATTGATATCAATAGTGATAGACTCGGCATTCAGACCCTTTAACTGAATCTCACCACCATCAAATTCCTTATAATTCCTTGAGCCTGACTCTCGATAATTGGGATAAATGGGGGTCTTAGAGAAATTGGCTTTAGCTCCTAAGGCTTTAGCTAGTTCATTTTCGATTTGCACGTTAGTCTTGCCATCTGTTTTTATTTCTACTGGCTCGCCATCACCTATAGTTACTCTTACAAAACCACCTTTGGTTTTTTCTTCTTTGCCGATAGCAAAACCTTCCATAAACTCAACAGCGGCAGCATAGACAATGTCAATAGCGACATCAACTGAGGCAGCACTAAAGCTTTTGCCTGGAAGATTGTAGCTAAGTTCCTGGTTAGAGTAATCCCGGGTGGTGACATGATTAAAGTCATAACCTTCAGTATTACTAACCATAAATTCCGGTTTGCCCTCCGTTGCCTTCGCTTTGGCGCCTCGATCACTTGGTGATTCATAAGTCATCGCAACATTCAGGGACTTTGCGAATTTACGGGCGGCTTCAACCGCTGTGGTAGGTTTTTTTTTGTCAGGTCCGTGTACAAAGGTTAAACCATTGGATCTATGAGTTACTTCAGAGCCTTTTCTCCATTCGACAAGGTAAGAAAATGCAGTTTCATCATTTTTTTTGGGGTCGCTGGTTTGTATGTGTAATCGGTCCGTACCTGCTGGCAATGCAGACGCTGTGCCTGACAGGGTGATTGCGGATGCAAAAATTATAGCTAAGCTTAAAATGTTATTATTTATTGTCATAAGAATATCCTCCTAATTTACGAGAGTTACACTAACACAAAGTTGGGTTTTCTGACAATCACATTACCTCTATTTGAGGCGGTGCTTTTAGTCATCATTGAATACATTAGTGTCTTTAGTTTAGAATGATCAAACTCCGTGCCGCGAGTGTCTTGAATTTAGAGCGGCACAAAACATGATAACATTATTATTACCGTATATTACTATATATTAAATGACTATTTCGCCTGCGTTTCTTGAAAAAACTATCCGTGAAGCTGGATCGATAGCTTTATCTCATTTTAAAAACCTTAAAAATCTGAAGATTACTAAAAAAAGCCCTCGTGATTTGGTGACGGAAGCTGATGTCGCTGTCGAAGCCTTTTTAAAAGAAAATCTAACTCGAGAGTATCCGCAATTCGGGTTTTGGGGGGAGGAGAGCGGGCAGACTGAGAATCAATCAAGTCGGTGGATAGTCGATCCTATTGATGGTACGCATTCGTTTACAAAAGGCCAATATTTTTGGTCGATTAGTGTTGCGCTAGAAATTGAGCAGGAACTGGTTTTTGGGGCAGTTTATGTGCCTACTGTTGATGATTATTATTCAGCACAGAAAGGCCAGGGTGCCTTCAAAAGTGGTGAGCCTATCTTGGTTTCGTCTGAAGACCAACTTGGAGATTCCATGATTGCTACTGGATTTGCCTGTTTGCGTAATTATTTAACCGATAATAATCTTGAGCGTTTTTGCCGGATAGCCCAGAAAACGACTGGTCAGCGACGGTTTGGCTCAGCGGCAATGGATATATGCATGGTTGCAGATGGTCAGGTGGATGCTTTTTGGGAGCAGGAATTAAATTTGTATGATGTTGCGGCTGGGGCTTTGATTGCTCAGGAAGCGGGTGCTACAGTGACTGATTTTAAAGGTAAGAAAGGCGTATTTCCAAAGCAGATTTTAGTCACTAACGGGAAGTTGCTGGATCAGATTCTACCGCTTATGTAGGCGCGCAACTCCATTTACATAATATTATTTTAACCACGAAGAGCACGAAGGAATGAAGAGCTACAAAGTTTTCTTCGTGCTCTTCATGCCCTTCGTGGTGAAATCTAATTTATCGTAAAATCGTGGGCTATTATGTGGTTACGCTTTAGCCATTTCTGAGCGCATTTCATCAATGATTGCTTTGTAGTCACCTTTACCAAAGATAGCCGATCCAGCTACAAAGGTATCAGCTCCAGCTGCTTTGATTTCTCTGATGTTATCAATTTTTACGCCGCCATCAATCTCCAGACGGATATCATGTCCACTTGCATCAATTTTTTTTCTGACTTCACGTAATTTATCCAGTGCACTAGGAATAAATGACTGACCGCCAAAGCCCGGGTTAACTGACATCAATAAAATCATGTCCAGCCGATCCATTACATGATCCAGATGATGCAGAGGGGTGCCGGGATTGAATACCAAGCCTGCTTTGCAGCCCGCATCTCTAATCATTTGCAACGTTCTGTCGATATGAACAGAACCTTCCGGGTGAAAAGTAATATAACTGGCACCTGCTTCGATAAAATCTGGGATGATGCGATCAACGGGTTCAATCATTAAATGGACGTCAATGGGAGCTGTTACGCCGTGTTTTCTCAGCGCACTGCAAACCAATGGTCCAATAGTTAGATTTGGGACAAAATGATTGTCCATTACATCAAAATGTACAACATCGGCGCCTGCGGCCAATACATTATCAACTTCTTCGCCCAGACGGGCAAAATCAGCAGAAAGTATGGATGGAGCAATCCAGTTTTCAGTCATTTTTTTATCCTCATTATTTAATAAACTGCGTTATTATAGCTCTTTTTTAAACACGCTTCTTACGTAACTATTCAGCTCACGCCATATTTTCGCGATTACTGCGTCAAAAGTGCTCATTTATATTTATAAACTGCGCGCTTTTTCCTTGTAGTCACAAACACTGGCACAATCTGAACAGTTAACTTCTTACTAATAATTCAGGAGGAAATATGGCCGCAACCAATTCTAGCATGATGCCTTTAGGCACTATCGCACCCGATTTTAATTTACCTGATATGGTGACAGGCTCCCATTTTGCTTTGCAAGCCCTCAAGGGTGACAGAGGAACTGTGGTAATGTTTATTTGTAATCATTGCCCCTATGTGCTGCATATAAAGCAGCAGCTGATCGATATAGCACAAAAATATCAGCAACAAGGTATTAATGTAATTGCAATTAGCGCAAATGATATAGAAAATTATCCTCAGGATGCACCGGATGAAATGAAGCAGTTAATGGCTGAATGGGGAAATCCTTTTGCAGCATACTTGTACGATGAAAGACAGGATATAGCGAAAGCCTATCAGGCAGAATGTACTCCCGATTTTTATGTATTTGACTCGGGTTTGGCTTGTGTTTATCGTGGACGACTCGATGGAGCAACACCAAAAAATGATGTGCCACTGACAGGTGAGGATATACGCAATGCTCTGGATAATTTATTGACAGGGCAAGCTATCAATCAAG
>JAUXDP010000170.1 GCA_030618325.1 Methylococcaceae bacterium
GAGGGCCTGGCGAAGCGGCACGTACGCAGGGCGGCCGGGGCACAATGGTTGTCGCGTTGGCGAGTCGATTTTGGCGACTTGGATGTCCCAAAATCTTTCACGAGGTAGCGACACGCTTGTTTGTTTTTCTTAAGTCAACGGCAGTGACGCGGAGCGTGGTAACGATGTGACGATGTAATTTAACTAGGAATACGAATTTTCTGGCCTACGTAGATTTTATCGGGGTCTTTAATCACTTCACGATTCGCTTCAAATATTCGCACATAATCGCCCGCATTGCCATAAACTCGCTTGGCAATTTTCGATAAGGTATCACCACTGGCTATCTCATAATATTCAACATTACCAGGCTCAAGTGCTGTTGCTAAATCAATAGAACTGTCAGAAATTTCGATTTTGGCAATTACTTTTTCAACGCCTTTAACATTTCCCGCCAATAATATTGCTTTTTGTGCAGCTTCGGGTTTATCGGTAATTCCGATTAACGTTGCTGAGCCATCTTTAAAGATCACACTCAGGTCTTGAATACCTGGATTATTCTGCGCAAGATAATCTGATAAGTTAGTTGCGGCATCCGCATCACTGGTAAAAAGTTTTTCGCCTATTTCTTTGGCAAAATCAAACAACCCCATTTCTCTCTCCTCTTATATTAATCTACAATTAATCTCTCGGTGCAGCAGGAGCCAAAACCACTCTGGATCCATTTGATTCTGCAGCACTAACAACGCCCGCTGACTCCATGTCTTCGATTAGCCGGGCGGCTCGGTTATATCCTACTCTGAATTTTCTCTGTACGCTTGAAATTGAAGCCTTTCTACTTTCCGTCACAAACATGACGGCTTCATCATACAATGCATCAGTTTCAGCATCAGCATCACCACTCATACTAAAACCATCATTAGTATCAACCGGTTCTTGAGTGATTTCCGACAGATAATTGGTTTTACCGGTTTTTTTCAAAAAATCGACAACTTTGTGTACTTCATGATCATCAACAAAAGCACCATGCGCACGAATCGGAATGCTGGTACCCGAAGGCAGAAACAGCATATCACCGTTACCCAGTAATGATTCCGCGCCACCTTGATCGAGTATGGTTCGTGAGTCTATACGTGATGAAACCTGGAATGAAATTCGGGTCGGTACATTCGCTTTAATCAATCCGGTCAAGACATCAACGGAAGGTCGCTGGGTTGCCAAAATCAAATGTATCCCGGCAGCTCTGGCTTTTTGCGCCAAGCGAGCAATCAATTCTTCAACTTTTTTACCGACTATCATCATCATGTCAGCTAATTCATCAATCAAGATGACTATACTGGGTAGTGTTGTCAATACTGGAAATTCTTCACCTTCTTCAAGAGGGCGATCTAAAACGAACATCGGGTCACGAATCGGCTCTCCTTTCTCTTCTGCTTCGTTTACCAGCTTGTTAAATCCAGCAAGATTTCGAACCCCCATCTTGGACATCAGTTTATAGCGACGCTCCATTTCAGCAACAGCCCAGCGCAATGCATTGGAAGCATCTTTCATATCAGTAACCACCGGCGTAAGCAAATGCGGTATCCCCTCGTAAACTGATAATTCCAGCATTTTCGGGTCTATCATAATCATGCGCACTTGTTCTGGCGTTGCCTTGTACAAAATACTGAGAATCATGGTGTTAATAGCTACAGACTTACCAGAACCAGTGGTTCCTGCAACCAAAGCGTGGGGCATTTTTCCTAGATCTGCTACAACGGGTAATCCTGCAATATCTTTCCCCATTACTAGTGTTAAGGGCGATTTTGATTTCTCGAAGAGGCGTGAAGCCAAAACCTCCCGCAAAGTAACCATTTCCCGTTCCTGATTAGGGATTTCAAGCCCAATGACAGGCTTGCCAGGGATCACCTCGACTATCCGCACACTGGTAACGGATAATGCTCTGGCTAAATCTTTTGCCAAACCACTGATGCGACTAACTTTAACGCCAGGCGCAGGTTGTAATTCAAAACGAGTAATTACAGGTCCAGGGTGGACTGCAACTACTTCAACAATGACGTTGAAATCCTGCAAAATATCTTCAACCAGCCGCGACATTTCCTCAAGCACAGCCTTGGAGTAACCCCTGACTTCTGTGTCTCTGTCATCGAGCAAGGATAATGCAGGTAAAACATTATCACCGGTGTCGAATAAATCAAGCTGCAACTCTTTTATTGCTCGCTCACTTATTTCAGGTTTGCGCAACACCGGAGCAATATCAAGTATTGGAGTTTTCTTTTGCTTGAGTTTGGGTTTAGGCTCTGGCTCTTGAAATATCTCTCTGTCTTCTCTAATGGGTTGCGGCTGCCTTTCAGCACGGGCTTGCAAATACTGTTGAATATGTTGATATAAAAATGAAATAGCCAATAAAGTATATTTCCCAACCACATCGACAACCCAAAACCAGGATAGGCCGGTAGATAAGGTTATCCCTGCCAATAAAACTGCCAGCAATAGTAAAGTTGCACCGGAATTCCCAAAATTAGACAGCAGAAAGTCTCCGGTTTCTTGACCGAGGATACCGCCGGGGTTACCGGGTAACTCAACTTTGCTTCGCAACAGGTGCAAATAAAGAATTGCCGCACCAGAGACTATCGTTGCGACAAAGCCAAACCAGCGCAAGGCCAATATCCAGCGATTCACCAACAATTTTTTTTGTCGATAGAGTAGATAGCCATGCCAGAAAATCATGACAGGAAACAAATAGGCAACCAGCCCGAATAAACTCAGCGTAAAATCAGCCATCCATGCACCAACCACGCCACAAGCATTGAAAATGGCCTGGCCTGAACCACTATGTGACCAACCCGCATCTTCATTACTAAACGTCAGCAAGGAAATTAATAAAAAAAGCGCACATGCGGAGAAGCATAGCAACGCAACCTCTCTTAGCCCTCGAACAGCTTTTTCTTCAATGACTGCAACCATATCTTATAAACCAGTATAAAATCCCAATAAAACATAATTATAGATCAAATACCAGATAATTTACATTAGTAATTAAAATGAACTTTTTTCGTCATACTTTTGTCTCTTTTAGCTCTATCAAGCCTAGAAATACTGAAAAAACAAGCACATTGGATATTTTCCCTCTTGTGCTTTACGAACTGGAAAATCTACGGCATACTTGATAATTGATTTACTACATTTCTTATAGAGAGTTCTTTGATGAGTGATACCAAACATTGTCGACTGTTAATTCTAGGCTCAGGCCCTGCCGGTTATACTGCTGCTGTCTATGCAGCCAGAGCCAACCTGAAACCGGTTTTAATCACTGGAATGGAACAAGGTGGACAGTTAACTACAACCACTGATGTTGACAACTGGCCCGGTGATAACGATGGGGTTCAAGGACCAGAGCTAATGGAAAGAATGCGTAAACATGCAGAACGCTTTGATACTGAAATTATCTTTGATCATATTCATACAGCCGATCTATCCAAGCCCCCTTTCAGACTCACGGGTGATTCTGGAAGTTACACCTGTGACGCCCTGATTATCGCTACGGGCGCTTCTGCCCGCTATTTGGGTCTGGATTCAGAAGAGGCATATAAGGGCAAGGGCGTTTCAGCCTGCGCCACTTGTGATGGCTTCTTTTATCGTAACAAACCCGTTGCAGTTATCGGTGGCGGCAATACAGCTGTTGAAGAGGCACTTTATTTAGCCAATATCGCATCCCATGTTACCGTTGTCCATCGCCGCGACAAATTCCGGTCTGAAAAAATCCTGTCTGCCAGATTGATAGATAAAACCAAGAAGGGTAATGTCACCATCGAATGGAATCATGTACTTGATGAAGTCCTGGGAGACGATATGGGTGTGACAGGAATTCGAATCCAGCATACTAAAGATGATTCCAGTCAAGTAGTGGATGTGCATGGTGTTTTTATTGCCATCGGGCACACACCCAACACCGAATTATTTATTGGCCAACTGGAAATGAAACGCGGTTATATTGTAGTTAACAGCGGCATTACTGGTAATGCGACTGCGACAAGTATTCCTGGAGTGTTTGCAGCTGGAGATGTTATGGATTCAGTTTACAAACAAGCGGTCACATCCGCTGGAGCGGGATGTATGGCGGCTTTGGATGCGGAAAAATATCTGGATGATCTCGAAGAATAGTCCTAATCATCCTGGATGAGTTTAGAAAAAATCCTGACTGTTTTAGACCCAGCCCTCCCCAACCAGCCTTTTCCTTCCGCCTCATCCGCATTAAAAAACCCTGACGGACTGCTTGCTATAGATGGCTGTCTGTCAGCACAACGCATTATTAACGCTTATCGACATGGCATCTTCCCCTGGTTTTCACCTGGAGAACCCATCTTATGGTGGTCACCCAACCCCAGGCTAATTCTGTACCCAGATGATCTACTTGTATCCCGAAGCCTGGCTAAGACCATACGCCGAAACAAATTTTCAATAACGATAGACCAGGCTTTTCCTGACGTTATTGATGCTTGTGCAGAAACAAGAAATGCACAGGAAGGAACATGGATTTCTGATGATATGAAACAGGCTTATAACAAGCTACACCAGCAAAACATCGCCCATTCAATCGAAGCCTGGAATAATGAAACATTAGTGGGTGGTCTCTACGGCTTAGCCATCGGCCAGGTTTTTTTTGGAGAGTCCATGTTTCATAAACAATCCGATGCATCAAAAGTAGCCTTTGTAACGTTAGTTCAGCAACTAAAAAACTGGGGTTATAAACTAATAGATTGTCAGGTTCGAACTGAGCATTTAGTCAGCCTTGGAGCAACAGAAATTTCTAGAGATCAATTTTTGTCACATTTGAATGTTCTCTGTGAAGAATCTCCTAACGAAAAAGCCTGGCCGGTATAAATTCAGTCCAACTCTTTAAATCCATGCAATCCCCGTTCGGATTTAACAGCCAACCAATCTTTTAACAACTTTAATTCTTCAGTCTCTTGCAACGAATCCAGACTTTCTTTCTTTTTTAACAGTTTGATCGCTGCTGACAGTACCTTGTAACGTGCGCCTGTAATACCTGCACGTCTCAAAGCGACCGAATTTAATCTGTAATGACGAACCGGCCAGCCACCAATTAGCATAAATGGCAACGCATCTTTAGTTAAACCTGATGTACCCCGAACAATTGCATACGAGCCGACCCGGCAGAATTGATGAACAACCGCATTACCGCCGAGAAAAACCTTATCACCCACCTCAACAAAACCACCTATTGCAACATTATTTGCAAAAATAGATGCATCACCAACACTACAATCGTGGGCTACATGGCTATTGTTCATAAAAAAACAGTCTGAGCCGATTTGGGTAACTTCATTCTCTGTCGCCGAACGGTGTGCCGTAAAACCTTCCCGAAACACATTTCTATCACCAATTTTTAGCCAAGAAACAGTTTCCGCTTTAAAACTGGTGTCCTGAGGCAAACCACCTAAAACCACGTGAGGATGAAGAATATTGCCCTGCCCCATTTTGACATAGCTTTGCACCACTGCATGAGAACCAATCTGACAATCATCACCTAATTCAACATTTTCTTCCAGCACCACAAAAGGCCCTATAGTGACATTTTCTCCCAACGTAACATTATCAGCAATACAAGCAGTTGGATGAATATTTTGTGTCATTGTGGGTTATCCTCGAGGGTGAAATTTAGAGTGTAATTCTTGTAATCTGGCATTGGCAATATGCGTGTATATTTGTGTTGTCGACAAATCACTATGCCCCAATAAAAGCTGCACAACACGTAAATCTGCACCATGATTGAGTAAATGAGTTGCAAAAGCATGGCGTAAAGTATGGGGTGACAATTCTTTGTTGATACCCGCTTTTTTTGCACAGCGTTTAATGATATGCCAAAACGCCTGTCTTGTCATACCCGCTGCTCTGTTGGTTACAAATAACGCATGGCTTTGCCTATTGGCGAGTATGGTCTTTCTATAAATACTGATATATTCCTCAAGCCAGCTGAGCGCCTCTTCACCTATCGGCACCAGACGCTCCTTATTACCTTTACCCATAATTTTAACCACACCCAGTCGGAAATTAACCTGGTCGTGAGTCAAGCTCACCAATTCTGAAACTCGAAGTCCGGTTGCATAGAGCATTTCCAGCATAGCTCGATCTCGAAACCCCAACGCTGAGGTGGTTTCGGGCGCATCTAATAAAGCTTCGACATCTTGTTCTGATAAAGATATGGGTAAGGGTTTACCTATATGTGGAGACTCAATTAATGCAGTGGGGTCATCAGGCTTGATATTTTCCCGATTTAGATACGCATAAAATCGGCGTAAGCTGGATAAAATTCGGGCGGAGGTGCGATTACCCACCCCGTCCTGAAACCGTTTTGCCAGAAACCCTGATATATCGCTAGCCTCAACATCAAGCAGGGTTTTATGCTTCAGCCATTTGGCAAAAATCCTGAGATCACTGCCATAAGCGCTAAGCGTATTTTCAGATAAGCCTCGTTCGGCCCAAAGCGCATCCAGAAAAAGCTCAATCAGCTGTTCTGTTTTCATATACTGCTTGTCGTTCATGCACTAATTGATTTATCTCAATGGGCAAGATAGACCCGCACCGCTGGTATTTTTTTAGCGGTACGAGATTCCATGGGACTGCTGATTACTTTTTCTTATCCTTCTTTTTATCAGACTTTTTATCTTTCTTGGATTTTTTCTTGGCTTTCTTTTTCTTCTCTTTTTTAGGTTTTGATTTTACCTTAGCGGCTTTACCCCCTTTTTGAGCGGATTTAGAAGATTCCTTTTTCTTGGCAGCCGATTTTTTGGTGACACTTTTTTTCTTGGCTTTAGTAGAACCCGAGCCTGGTTTGTTACGGCAAAAAGCGCTGACTTTTACACCCTTTTTTGTGGTAT
>JAUXDP010000244.1 GCA_030618325.1 Methylococcaceae bacterium
TAATATCCTCTGATTTAGACAGGTCATACATGCCACTGTTGACCACTTCATTACTGGTATAAACAATATCTCGAAGAACAGCAAAAACGTGTTCTTTAATACCCTGAATAATTTCTCCATCAACAAAAGCTGTAGCGGGGGCATCTTTTAATTCCAGCCGAATACCGCCTTTCTGCTGCAAAACCTCTATACCAAATTCCTTAAATTGCTCCATAATTAACCTGGAATCATCAATCGGACTACCGCAATTTAATACCGCCAGGGTACAACGGCGAAACAATTGATATAAACCACCACGACTGGCATCCAAAAGCCTCTCAATTTCAAGATGTGACAAAATTTCTAAGCTGCCCGTTGGCGTGATTGCAACATCTACCGTAGCCAAACAATCTTCTAGCGTTTCTGATAGATGGCTGATGCTTTCTTGATCAGATAGAATTTCCCATTTTTTACTGTTCATGATTCCCTAGTAAGTTTAGTTTTTTGTGGCCACATGCTACTATTTTATAATCTTACCACTATTAATATGACAACACGCTTTATGTCCAACCCTGAAAATCAACCAGCAGCTAACTTTATCCGGCAAATTGTTGCCCAAGACCTGGAAAACAACAAACACAATGGTGAAGTGCTAACGCGCTTTCCTCCTGAGCCTAATGGCTACTTACATATTGGCCATGCTAAATCAATCTGCCTGAATTTTGGTATTGCTGCGGAAAATCATGGGGCCTGTAACTTGCGTTTTGATGACACTAACCCTGAAAAAGAAAGTGTTGAATTTATGCAGGCTATTGAGCGCGATGTCAGTTGGCTAGGGTTTGAGTGGAAGGAATTACACCACTCTTCAGATTATTTTGAGCAATTGTACAATTATGCCGTGCAATTAATTAAGGATGGCAAGGCTTATGTAGACAGTTTGTCCGCAGAACAAATCAGGCAATATCGAGGGACTTTAACAGAACCTGGAAAAGAAAGTCCTGACAGAAATCGTAGTATTGAAGAAAACCTGGATCTTTTTGCCCGAATGAAGACAGGTGAATTTCCAGATGGCCATTATATTTTACGGGCCAAAATTGATATGGCATCATCGAATATCAATATGCGCGATCCTGCCTTATACAGAATCCGGCGTATGCACCATCAGCGAACAGGTGACGATTGGTGTCTCTACCCCATGTATGATTATACTCATTGCATTTCTGATGCCATTGAAGGCATCACTCATTCTTTGTGTACCCTGGAATTTGAAGATCATCGACCTTTGTATGATTGGGTTTTAAATGAACTAGGCACACCCCATCATCCCCAACAAATCGAATTCGCCAGATTGCAACTTGAATATACAATAATGAGCAAGCGCAAGCTGAATCAACTAGTTACCGAAAATCATGTGACGGGCTGGGACGATCCACGCATGCCAACCATTGCAGGACTTCGTAGAGCTGGCTATACAGCAGCAGCTATCCGTGATTTTTGTGAACGTATCGGCATTACCAAAAAGGATTCATGGATTGAAATGGGCGTACTGGAAAATTGTATTCGGGAAGATCTGAATGAAAATGCGCCCAGAGCAATGGCTGTTTTGGAACCGTTACGGGTTGTAATCGAAAATTATCCGGAAGATCAGGTTGAACAACTAGAAGTTGCAAATCATCCCCAAAAACCAGAATTGGGGAGCCGGAAAATCCCATTTAGTAAAGTCGTATTAATTGAGAAAGAAGACTTTGCTGAAACACCACCACCAAAATTTAAGCGCCTTATAGAAGGTGGTGAAGTACGGTTGCGCGGCGCTTATGTTATTAAGTGTGAACAAGTAATCAAAGATAATCAGGGGCAAATCATTGAGTTACGTTGTACTTACGACCCTGATACTTTAGGTAAAAAACCGGAAGGCAGAAAAGTAAAAGGGGTAATTCATTGGGTTTCAGATAAGCATGCTTTGTCTGCCGAAGTTCGCGTGTATGACCGATTATTTAAGTTACCTAACCCAGATGCAGAAGAAAATTTTCTGGATGCATTGAACCCAGATTCTCTACAAATTCTGACTGAAGTCAAAGTAGAACCTAGTCTAAGCGAAGCAGAACCGACAAATAGTTATCAATTTGAACGGATAGGTTATTTTTGCCTGGATTCAGTTGATAACAAAGATAATGAAAAATTGGTTTTTAATCGAACGGTAACACTACGGGATACTTGGTCGGGAAAACGATGAGACATTAACGTAAGGCATTCAAAGGAGCCAGAAAAATGGGAAAACAATATTCTGAAATACCAGACAAGCTGAAACAATTTATCGGAGATCAGAAAATCTTCTTTGTGGGTACAGCAACCGCTGATAGCAAGGTGAACATTTCTCCAAAAGGCATGGACTCTTTGCTAATTCTCGATAAAAACAGAGTGATATGGTTAAACGTAACGGGTAGTGGTAATGAAACATCCGCACACATCCAGGAAAACAATCGAATGACCATAATGTTTGCTGCTTTCGAAGGAAAGCCTATGATTTTACGGCTTTATGGAAAAGCAAAGGTAGTGCATCAAAATGATTCAGAATGGGAAGGTTTGTATTCTTTGTTCAAGCCGATTCCTGGTGCCAGGCAAATTTTTGATCTGTCGGTAGATCTTGTTCAGACTTCCTGTGGTATGGCGGTGCCCTTTTTTGATTATGTTGAAGAAAGAGATCAGCTAAAAAACTGGGCCCTAAAAAAAGGTGAAAAGGGGGTAAAAGAGTATTGGCAAGAAAAAAACCAACATAGCCTTGATGGTATACCAACAAATATTATAAGTAAAAATACCTAAAAATTATGTGCATTCAGTTTACCGCCATTTGATTAACGATAATGGCTTGAAAAAAAGTATGCTCTCCGTGCCGTGATGCGTAAACTGTTACACATTCCCTGTTGAAACAATTGCTGAGTTGTTTTTTTCGAGCTTGTTAAAATTTGAACTACAAAAAGCACCTATTTATGCTTCTTCGTAAAATTGGTGTTTGATTCACAAACTGTAATCAACCGAAACCCATAAACTCGACTAAACTTGTTGTATTCATTCTTCAACAAGTAGGTCGATTTATGCCCGAACAACAATCCAATATCTTGATAGGCTACCTCACCGATGTTAGAGGGGACGGTATGGATGCCCGAATGGCTCCTGAACACGCTAACGATGCGCCGCTCATTCAATTAGGTGATCAAGAAATTCTAGCAGGACACCTGGGTTCTTATGTCGTGATTCGTCAAGCCCATATCGGTGTTTTAGCTTTGGTTTTTAAAATGACCGAGAAGGATCGCTTTGATAACAACGGCGCACGCCATACCGACCGCTATATTTCTTTAATACCTATTGGTGAGATATCTGAAAAAGGCGATTTTATCAGAGGTGTTCGACACTATCCGACCCCGGGAGCCAAGGTCTATGCCGTGGGTATGGAGGAAATCAATGCGATTTTCTCTAAATTCAGAGATTATAATTTTTTTATTGGCCAACTTGCCGCTGCCAAAGATTATCATTTAAGCCTTGATCCACGTGCATTATTTGGCCGTCATTTTGCGATTATTGGACAATCCGGTTCAGGGAAATCCTGGACTGTGACCAGTTTGATTCAAAATACCATTAAAGCTATGCCGAAAACGCATATCATCATGCTCGATTTACATGGAGAATATTGCTGGAAAGATAAAGATGGAAAACTGCATTCTGCTTTTCCCGAAGATAAAGTCAATTATGTTGACGCAATGGAAATGGAGATGCCCTACTGGATGATGACTTATGCTGAGCTGGTTGATTTATTTATTGATCGTTCAGATAGCGGTGCTTCCATACAAATGGCATTTATGCGGGAAATATTACAAACCCTAAAAAGGAAAACCGCAAAAGAGATCGGTATGCAAGGTGTTTCCATTGACACTCCGATCTATTTTTCTCTGGCAGAAATGTATCTACAATTCAAAAATGCTAATGAGGAACGAAAAGATTTTGGCAAAGTACAGGGAGCATTATTTGGCCAGTTCGACGAATTTTTGATCAGACTACAAAGTCGATTTAATGATGTACGGTATGATTTTTTACTAAAACCAAAAAAACGTAACAGTTCAGAGACGCTAAGTGATTTATTACGGGAATTTGTTGGCTTGGGGAAATACAAGGCCAATATAACGGTAATCGATTTGAGTTCCGTACCAACCGATGTCCGACCTACTGTTTCTGCTCAGGTTGGAAGGCTAGCCTACGAGTTTAATTACTGGAATCCGAGACGCAATGAATTTCCAATTACTTTGATCTGTGAAGAAGCACACACCTATATTCCTAGAGAAAAGGGGGGACAGTTCGAAGGTGCCAAAAAGATGATGGAGCGGATAGCTAAAGAAGGAAGGAAATACGGGGTTTCAATCGGCGTTGTCAGCCAAAGACCCACAGAATTATCCGAAACTATACTATCACAATGCGGCTCGTTCATATGCCTACGTACCACTAACCCGGATGACCAGGCTTATATAAAAGGTTTGGTACCGGAAGCAGAAGGAGACTTAACCGATATTCTGACTTCTCTGGGACGTGGTGAAGCATTGGTGCTTGGTGAAGCAGCGCCACTACCTACTCGAGTACAAGTTTACCGTCCAAATCCAGAACCCAAAAGTAACGATGTTGATTATTTTACCAGCTGGCGGGAAGGCCCGGATGATCTTGATGTTGATGAAATAGTCAATCTATGGAGGACTCAGACTCGTAAAACAGTTTAGCTTCAGAATATCTAAACTCGTAGAAATTCAATGCTTTCGTGGGAGGGGCTTTA
>JAUXDP010000007.1 GCA_030618325.1 Methylococcaceae bacterium
ATAGAGAAATGTGAAGCTTTTTCCAAATTAAGATATGCGGAGCAGTTTAGTCCCTGGTTTGCTTTGTGCAGGTAGTGACTGAATAATTGCAAATGTATAGTGTGGCCACTTTCCGCTGCCAGGGAGAGCGAACGCGAGGGCTGGTAGTCCCCGGTAGCGATCAGGCCGCACTGTTTATCCGGCTTGCGATAGCGCAGAGGAAAAACAAAGTAAGCATCCGAACACCGCGCCCAGCCATTTGAGGGGTTTCGTAGCCTGAGCCGAGTTTACGAGGGTCTGGCGAAGCGGTATGTACGCAGGGCGTCCGGGGCACAATGGTTGTCGCGTTGGTGAGTCGATTTTGGCGACTTGGATGTCCCAAAATCTTTCACGAGGTTAACACTAGTTTAAGAAAAGTGCTTTATTGTTATTATTCTGTATACATCAGAAGTGTATAAGCGTGAATTGGTGAAATGTGCTTTCTTACTTGCTAACATTAAATCAATAGCTTACGTTACGTAAATCATTTTTGTCGTACATAGAGATCTTACTGACTTCATCATTCGAATTTCAGGAGTAACGAAAAATGAATAATAAAAGACTTTTTTATATAAAGGCAAAAGTAACCGCACTTGTTCTGGGATTGGTAACAGAGCTCGTTGGGGGAGGGGTAGCACAAGCAGCTCTATTAGACCGTGGTGGTGGTCTCATCTATGATGACATCTTAAACGTCACTTGGTTGCAGGATGCAAACTATGCAAAAACGTCGGGGTATATCACTCCAGAAGGGCGCAATGTAACGATAACCCATGGTGGCATGACATGGTCTGAGGCGAAGGTTTGGGCAGATAACTTGAATTACATTGATACAGTACATAATACTAACTGGAGTAATTGGAGATTACCGACCCTTACCCCAGTCAATGGGATAAATATCACGGATACTGGGCAAACTGATGGTGGAACAGATGGCTCTTATAACATTAGCGCGCCAGGAAGTGTCTTTGCTGGTAGTACCGCAAGCGAGCTTGCTTATATGTTCTTTAATAATCTGGAAAACCTTGCATATTTCCCTGTAGGGGAAGAAACATGGAGCGAAGGACCTCAAGCAGGATGGAGCAATCAGCCTAAGAGTGGGCCATTTTCTAATTTAGAAAATTTTGGGTGGTTCGTGACAAATACCAACGTGGATCTACCCTTTATAGAAGACGACGCGTGGGGCTTCAACTTCAAGACTGGTTTACAGTCAGGTTTTGACATTACAAATAAAGCCAACTTTGCCTGGGCAGTGGCTGATGGTGATATTGTGGGTGCTTCTGCAGTGCCAATACCCGCTGCAGTCTGGCTGTTTGGCTCTGGTTTGATTGGATTCTTGGGCTTAGTAAAAAAAGCGTAAGCGTGGATAATTGACACTTCGGTAATTTGAGTGATCTCGCCGATAGGTTCGGTCTAATCGGCGGGGTAAGTTCCATTTTTCTAATTATCAAGCAATCAGTTTTTCGCCCTATAAAATATAATCAGTATTGTGACAAAGAAACATTAGCCAGGAAGTAGCTATTTTGAGAAGTTCTTTGTGTATGCAAATCATGATTCTTTGATTTTTTCCTCAACAAATGTAACTAAAGAATCGACGGTTTCAAATATCTCTGCACTGATTTCATCATCTTCAACATAGAATCCATATTGCTCTTCCAAGGTGGTAATAATAGATACAACTGCCATTGAGTCAAATTCAGGTATAGCACCCAGTAGATTTGAATTTGCATCTAAAGGACTCTTAGAATCGTTTATTTGTAATACGGATATAATAACTTCTTTTACTTCATTCAACAGTGACATAAATTAGTCCTAATTTCTATATAATTGTTTTTTGTAAATGGGGTTAACCTAAAGGAAATTTTGTTTACTCCAAAAAGGTGTTTAAAGCAGAATCAAAACCTTTTTAAATAAACTCTGTTTTTTCTAATTAATTTTCATCATCTGAGATTCACTCTTGCTATAGTAAAATCAAAAACTCTTAAACGTTCATTTACGTTGAGACATTCAACTCTAAAATATATGGGGGTTCCTCAGAATTACCATTTTTGTATAAGGCGCGTGCGCTGTCCTAACAGTCAATAATTATTTCTCTGATTTATATTGGAATTTAGAGGCATTTATTCATCAGTATTACGCCAGACCTTACGCTTTATTGGTCTGAGCTTTGAAGGTAATGGGCATTACTGTTTCTAGTAAAAGTTAAATTTTAATCACTTGCTAAGGTATTTATTTTACTTAAATAGTAATTATTTTATTGGAAAGCACTACTTACGTGTCCTATTGACGAATATTTATTTGATGGGCATTCCATTACACTTTAAGTGAGTTACATCAGTTTTTCACCTTGTGTAGAATATTTTTGATTAATTGAAATACTGTATTTTTTAAGCCTTGTATCGTAGCTTTATTGTAGGCTTCAAGCCCCCTTATTATACGCACTTCATTCATCCAGTCTTTTTTATAATTTTCACTCCCTATACCATAGTCTATTTGAGTGAAACTATTATCATCAATAGCAATCTTAAATAATTCTTTGGATAAAATTGAGCCAACTGAAGATTTTTTATACTCTTCATCATAAGCAAGTTTATAAATTACGGACTTATTGACCGTTGTAAACCATAGCTGTGCTGCTACTGGCTTTTTGTCCAAATATAATACTCCAAGCAACAATATTCCAAGTTTCGCGCAATCTTTAATAAGTGACGGCGTAAAGTTCACATAAGGTTCTGATTTTTTCCATGAGTTGTTATACACAGTAACATAGTCAGATATTCCAACTAATAATTCTTCATTGTCCTCAGTAAAAATTTTTATTTCTACCTCACTCAGCTTTTTTAGTTTGTTTGTTTTTCTTTTTATAGTATTTAACAGCTGAGATGGTCGTTCGTCATAGTAAGTAGAAAAATCTTGCCCTTCTAGCTGGTAAATCCAATTTTCATACTGAAAATAGCTATTTATAAAGAATCCAGACTTCTCTAAACTCTCTGTTAGGCAAGTATATTCCTTGCTTTCTGGTCTTAAAAGGCGAAGAGAAATAATATCCCAGCGAGGTTTTTCATTAACAATATGCTCCACTAGGTTGCCAATCACATTACAGCTATCTTTGTTATTGGCGAGTATGATAGGTTCATACTCTAAGCTATAGAAATTGGTTAGGCTAACTAACTTCTTTTTATTATTTCCCACCCCACAAAATAGAATGCCGGCAATGCCTCCATTTTTTTCAGTTGCCACATATATTCTGAGATCCAATTCTTGAGATAGAACCGTATCATATAAATTTTGAAACCAGTTATTCGACAAAAGATAATTTTGTTGCGCTGGGTAATTGTTGGCAACTAAAACCGATTCTGGTAATTCTTCAAATGATTGATAGACTGCTATGTGCATTGGTATCCTTTTATAGTCTTAATAAACCAACTTAATGGTGGAGATTAATAAGGTTATATTAATATTTCTTGTGCATTGGGTTGGGTTAAAAAAGCAATGGGGCTAGCGGTGAATCCATAAGCACCTGATTGAAATATAACCACGAAATCACCTACCTCAGCTTCAGGGAGATCCATTTTATCAGACAACGTATCAAGGGGGGTGCATAATGGCCCAACAATATTTGTTTTTTCTGTAGTCTTGAGATCCATTTTATTTGCAATTGCTGCAGGATAATTTTTTCGGATTACCTGGCCAAAATTACCTGATGCAGCAAGATGATGATGTAACCCACCATCGCAGACTAAAAACACTTGCCCTCTTGAGGTTTTTTTATCTATTATTTGGGTGACATAGATTCCAGCCTCACCGACTAGATATCGGCCTAGCTCAATGATGATTTCAGCGGTCGGAATTTTTTCTTTTGCTTCCTGCATTCTTATGGCTAAAGTATCCCCAACGCGCCCAACATCAAGATGTGTTTCTCCTGGGAAATATGGGATTCCATAGCCACCACCAATATTCAGTTTTTGAATAGGGGAGGGGCAATCATCAGTAAGTTGTATGGCCAAAGCTATGCTTTTTTCCTGGGCATCAATGATGGAATCGGCTTTAAGGTTCTGGGAGCCACTAAAAATGTGGAATCCTTTGAAGTTGAGATTTAATTCCTTAATACGATTTAGTACATTGGGGACTTGTTCTTCATCGATACCAAATTGTTTAGGGCCACCACCCATTTTCATTCCGGATGATTTAAGTTCAAAGGCTGGATTAATGCGGATGGCAATGTTTGCAGTAATCCCAAGGTGTTCGGATTGATTGGCAAGTTCTTCTAATTCATTAGCTGATTCCACATTAATTGTGATGCCTGCAGCCACAGCTTGCCTTAATTCACCAGGTCTTTTTCCTGGTCCCGCCATACTAATGTTTCCTGCTGGTATAGGGGTGTCAAGCGCGACTTTCATTTCACCTGCTGAAGCAACATCAAGTCCATCGGTAATGGCTGCCATGTGCTGAACAACTGCCGGCATCGGATTAGCTTTCATTGCATAGTGGATTTTTAATTCCTCCGGCATCGCGTTTCGAAGATCAGTCACTCTTTGTGTTATCAATTTTCGATCATAGGCATAGAAGGGGGTTTGGCCCACTCTTTCGACAACTTGGGGTAATTCAATGCCCCCTATGACCAAGTTGTTATTCCTGGTTCCAAATTGTGACATAGGGACGTGTTGTGGTGCGGAATTTTTCATATTATTTGAACAGATCGGCGTATTGTTTTGTTAATAGCGAGCGATCAATCTTTCCATTGGGGTTTTTGGGGAGACTGGATAATACTTCTATTTTAGCAGGCACCATGTAGTTAGGTAATTTGCTTCTACATAGTTTGATTAAAGTTTGTTGGTCAAAATTTTGTTCTGATTCGACGCTGATAACCAATAGTATAGCTTGCCCTAGCGTTTCGTGTTCAATACCCAGCGCAACGGCTTCTTTGACTAGTCCAGAAGCATAGATGATTTCTTCAATTTCTGTCTGGCTAACGCGATAGCCAGAGGTTTTGATCATATCGTCTTTTCGTCCCACAAAATAAAGATAGCCTTCTTCATCCATGGTTACGGTATCACCTGACCAGACAGCCATTTCAGGAATAGGCAACTCTTTAAGTTGTCCGGGTGCCTGCTTAAAACGTTCTGCAGTTTTAATGGGGTCATTCCAATATCCCATAGCGACTAACGAGCCTCGATGCACGAGTTCGCCAGGTTCATTCGGTGCACAAACTTCACCATCCTCGCGCACGACCATCACCTCAGCATTGGGTATGGCTTTACCCATTGAGCCGGGGCGTTTATCGAGTTGTTCTGGAGGTAAATAAGTCGAACGAAATGCTTCAGTCAAACCGTACATCAAGTAGAATTTGCCGGCAGGTGCATTTTGGCGGATTTTCCCAAGGATCGAAAGTGGCATTTTACCACCTGAATTGGTCATATAGCGTAAATGTTCGTTAATAGACTCGGGCCATTCCAATTGTGAAAGCTGTGCCCAAAGAGGAGGAACTGCAGCAAGCCCAGTGATCTCTTCATTAGCCAATGTCTTGATGACATCTTGTGGAAGTAAATAATCGAGGAGCACACAACATGCACCTTCAAGTAATGCACTGGTTAGTTGATTAAGGCCATAATCAAAACTGAATGGTAATACCGCGAGTAATCGATCTTGATCTGTAATTTCAAGATACTCTGAAACACTTTTTGCTCCTGCGACAATATTTTGGTGAGATAATACGACCCCTTTAGGTTTTCCTGTGCTTCCAGATGTATAGAGTATAGTTGCCATATCCGTATTAATGGCAACAGGTAATGATTGCTGATGATCTCCTTGAGCAATAAAATCTTGCCAGCAAATTACACGGAGTGATTCCATGTTCAGTTCCGGAGGGACAATATCATCAATTAAAATGATGGTGTGTAGGTCAGGGCAGTTAGTCAAATAGTCAGTGAGACCTAACAATCGACTTTTAGCAGTTACCAGTATTTGCACACTACAATCTTGTAGAATATGCGTCACTTGTGGTGCTTTTAAGACTGGATTAACAGGCACAAAAACGCCACCGGCAAGATTTGTAGCAAAAAAACTGGTAACAGTTTCTATTTGCTTAGGAAGATAAATAGCTACACGTTGTTGCGGTTTGAGATTTAAAGCTTGAAAAGCTTTTGCTTGTTGAGCAACAAGTTCTTGAAGGTGACTGTAACTCCAAGTTGTTTTTTTGTGGATGATGGCTGGTGAATCGGGTGTTTTTTCTGCTTTATCAAGAAAAATTTGGTGTAAAAGTCTTGGCATGGTTTATTCGTTCATATTGTATAAGGGGCCTTGGCAAAAATATTATAGCTTGAATTATTAAAAGCAATCATCGATTGTCATTTTTCAAGTTAATAATATTTTTCCAAATCTAAAATTAAAAATAAGGTAAGAATATGAATCTATTATTTTATATTAAGTTTTTGGTGGTTTTTTGTAGTAGTGCTTTATTAGTTTCGAATGCAAAAGCCCGAGGAGACGGATTGGCGGAAACCATACAAAAAATTAAACCAAGTATTGTCGCAGTCGGAACTTTTATGCCCACCAGAAGCCCTAGAGCCTCATTTAGAGGAACTGGCTTTGTTGTTGGTGATGGTAGTCTGATTGTCACAAATGCTCATGTTCTACCTGGTTCGTTAAATATTGAAAAACTGGAAAAACTTGCTGTTTTTATTCGAAAAGGCAAGCAAAGTAAAATGGCTGTTGTGGAGGAACTAGTTGTTGATACCAAGCATGATATTGCAATTTTGAAATTACTGAAAGTGCGAATGACGCCCTTAGCTCTTGGTGATGTCAGTATGGTTCGAGAAGGGCTCTCATTTGCTTTTACCGGTTACCCGATCGGAATGGTATTGGGGCTTTTTCCAGTCACCCATCAAGGAATTATTTCGGCTATTACGCCTATGGCTATTCCTATGCTAAAGTCAAGGCAACTTAATGCCAAATTAATGAAGCGTTTGCGAGAGCCGTATGACGTATTTCAACTGGATGCTACTGCTTACCCAGGAAATAGTGGTAGCCCACTTTATCATATCGAAACGGGAGATGTGATTGGTGTGATTAACAAGGTATTTGTTAAAGAAAGTAAGGAAACTATATTATCAAAACCGAGTGGCATTACGTATGCCATCCCAATTCAACATGTTAAGCAGTTATTAGTAGGCAAAGGATTACAGTGATTTTTCCTGGAAAATTGAGAATCGGCTATAATGTGCAGTTAGGTTCTAAGCATAACTAAAGTTGTTTTTTACATAATTGAAATAGGGAATGAAGTGATCAGAGTTTTCCGCCATTATTTATCCAGTGCCTATATGTGGCTAATGATTGTTGAATTCTGTGTTTTTTACAGTGCCATGTTCTTTGGTAGCAGAGTACGATTTTTATGGGATCCTGTCTGGTATACAGATCAGACACTTTATTTTGCCAGCATTATTTTTTCTATAGTGCTACTCATTAGTTGTGCCGGTATGGGTTTATATAGAAGAAGCCTGGCCTGGGATGATTATCAATTATTGCCTCGTGTTTGTATTAGTTTTTCTGCCGCTATCTTTGTTCTAGTTTCAATTTACTATTTGTTACCTGAATTTCAAGTGGCGCGTAGTGTGCTGGGCGTTGTTCTAGTGGTTGCTTTCATCGGTTTCATGTTATCAAGGTATCTATTTTATAGGTATGTGAGTCTTGATCGCATACTGAGGAGGGTGTTAGTCATTGGTTGCGGGGAAAAGGCCAATAAACTGGTGGCATTAAATGAGGAGTATTTAGTACGGGGTTTTACAATAGTTGGTTTTATTCCATTGCAAGAAGATCAGTGTACTGTCGATAAGAAATACATCATCTCGGATAAGCAAAGTATTTATGAAATAACGCAGCAACATGACATAGATGAAATTGTTATTGCCCTGGATGACAGAAGAAAGATTATGCCTACCGATGATCTACTTGACTGCAAAATGTCGGGTGTCGAGATTATGGATTTAATGAGCTTCTACGAGCGGGAAAGGGGACTAATTTATCTTGAAAATTTGTTTCCTAGTTGGCTAGTTTTTTCTGATGGCTTTGCCCAGAGTGGGCTTAGATCGGTTGGAAAAAGGTTGTTTGATATTTTGGCTAGCTTGCTTTTATTGCTCGTTACTTGGCCTGTCATGTTGGTGACAGTAATAGCCATTGTTATGGAAAGTGGAGTCAAAGCACCGGTTTTCTATAAACAGGTGCGTGTTGGAGAGAAAAATAAAAACTTCAATGTCATTAAGTTTAGGAGTATGACAGTCGATGCTGAGAAAGACGGTGCGCAGTGGGCGCAAAAGAAAGATAGTCGAGTAACCAGGATCGGTAGCTTCATTAGAATGTGTAGAATAGATGAACTACCACAGATTTTTAATGTCTTAAATGGTCAGATGAGCTTTGTCGGACCTCGCCCTGAAAGGCCGGAGTTTGTTGAGGGTTTTGAAAAACGCATCCCATATTATCGCGAGAGGCATAGAGTTAAACCAGGTATTACGGGTTGGGCTCAATTATGCTATCCATACGGAGCTGACGAGCAGGATACCATTCAAAAATTACAATACGACTTGTACTACGTAAAAAATTACAGTTTATTTTTAGATTTGAATATCATGCTCCATACTATTGAAGTCGTACTCTGGGGGAAGGGGGCAAGGTAGAAATTGGCTGTAATGTTTTCTCCGTTTTAATTCAAGGTTTTCATAACGTTGGTTTCTACTTAAAAAATTTATCTTCTAGTGATTATCCATTTAAGTATATTTCCAGGTAGTAAATAATTTATTGCTGATAAGCTGCTTTGAATATCGACAATACCTTGTTCTTTTTGAATAAATTTGAATATTTATATTGATTTTATTTTTCTATTTCTATTTGTGGAATATTTTTTATATGTTTGAAAAAAGTTTTTCCTTTTACATTCATGGAGGTAGCTCTCATGAGGGGCTATCTGGCTACTTAGAGTATATATTGGTAGTGATTGAAAAATTGTTTACCCAAGGACCAGGGACATTGTTTTCAACATTTTTTCCTGGTTTGGCAGCGATGCCTAATTTTCATCCTCTAATTGTTCATTTTCCGATTGCCTTTTTAACTGTATTTTTTTTTCTGGATGTTGCTGGGACACTTACTCGAAATGAAAACTGGCGCAGAATTGCAAGTGTTTTATTATACTTTGGAACGGTCGGTGTTATATGTGCAGTTGCTGCCGGAATACAAGCAGCCTCTACAATTTCACATGGGGATGCCGCGCACAAGGTTATGGAAACGCATGAGCAATTAGGGTTGATAGTAGCTTTCCTTACTATTACATTAGCAATTTGGCGGATAATTGCTGGGGAAAAACTTAAATGGTTTGCCAATATTATACATTTGGGTTTAGCTGCCTTGATTTTACTTGTTATGACAATGGGCGCCGATCTGGGTGGGTTATTGGTTTACGGGTATGGTGTTGGTGTTGAAATAGATGGTGCAAATGCGGCAATACATCAAATGCAAACTGGACATCATCACTAAATGTGAATCGGATCTTAAAGCGTTATGCTTTTAATGACGAAGGAAGAAATGTTGCATTAATGATCATGTCTACCAACTTAAGTACATCAGAACTTTCTCTGGCGTCTATAGGTACTACTGGCCATCGCATTCCAAACTTCCCTATGAAATTAGTATATTCTGATATGCCGTGGGTTTTATTGACATCGAAATGAGTAATACCAATGACTGCATGATTGGATTGTAAAAACTCTTTGTTATGAGTTAAATAAAATTTTAAGTCAATTAATGGCTCTTCTTGATTATTATTTATCAGGATAATTAGTCCGCTAGCTCCCTCTGTTAGTATTGCCCCCATGAAACTAAATCTTTTTTGCCCTGGTGTGCCGTATAAATGGATCTTACTTTTTAAGCTATGGTTAAAGGTGCCATAATCCAAGGAAGTTGTAGTGGTGGCTTTAAGCAAAGAGACCTCGTCTGTAGGTTTGGCTTCAGTAGATATGGGCTCTTTATCTGAGAGGGCTCCGATTGCAGTTGTTTTTCCTGCACCAACACTACCTGTAATAACAAGCTTTACTTGGGATGGAATTCTTACTTTGTAGTTGTTGTTTGAAATTGATGCAGTAGGTTGTGGCGCTAGTTTGCTTGGTATTTTATTACCACTTTCTATATTAGAATTCTGGACGGTGGGTGGAACAAAAATTTTTGTTTTTTGTTTTGCTTTATTCGACTTTGGTTTGGTGCTCAAAAATCTCCATTTTGCTTTTGACCGCTTCGTATAACCATTGTCTTTATCCTTTTTTTTACGAAAAATGAAGATGATATTTTTATATAAGTTCATACGTGTTTTGTAAAAAATTTGATTAATTTATGGTTTTCAAATATGCAGATAGTAGCTTTGTAAAAACTGTCTAGCTAATACGCCCCTAATGAATCAGATGGTCTCGGACTCTAGATCACGCTCGTGTATTCCGCAACATTACCCCAAAAAGCCCACTTGCCCCTTAACTCGATGGCCGAAGCTAAATAAATCGAAAGAAGTGAAACCAAAATCTTGTACTAGTTCCATATTTAACTGATTTTTCTAGGCCTAATGGTCGTCAAGTTATGTCAATTAGTATAGAATTAACACCTGAATTGGTGTGTGCTTACGAATTTTAACATTAAAAAGTGTGACCGAGTTCTCAAAATTCTTGAGGCAAATAGAAGAAACACATAAAACATACTATCTTTTTTGGTATTAACGAACTAACTGGTAAAGAAAATGACAGTAAATTCTCCATTATTGATAACTGGAGGAAAAGCCGATGAAGGACAGGTTTTTTCTGAGACAAGTTTTGTATTTTCGATGCAGGAGAAAAGTGCATTTTCTTTACATCATATTTTAGAAAAAGAGGACATCCTGGAAAATCTGGTTTTTGAAATCACCAAAAATCCAAAAAATTTAATTACTCATATTCAACGCATTAATTATTGTTTTAATGATAACGATTCTGAGCAATTGTTTGCAGCTTTATCTGATTTTTTTAGGGTTCTAGATCACAAAGGTTTACCTATAAGCAATAGAATGTTTGCTAGTGTTAAAAGTAAACTGATGGCTGACCGGAAAGAGCAGTTATGCCAGTATTTGGAAAATTCTGCTGAACTGGCAGAAAATGAATACTGTGTTCTAGGAAGGGGGGTTATTGGCACTGTCAACCTAGTTCAGAAAACCACCCTCTAGACAGTTATAATACACTTTAACTAACCGTTTACTGCCCCCTAGAGGCATATGCTTCACACGTTAGAACTTGAGCTTTATTAGCATATTCATAATTTACATAAGAGTAAGTCATTGATATCGGTGTGTGGTTAACGGTAACTTTTTGTAAGGTGGTTGGCAGTTAAAATGGGTCTATAGATAACACAAATATAGCGGTGCGAAGTGTACAACAAGGAATTCACAAATCAATGAGCATGGGGCCAATTAAAATTTCTCTGTATGGGATGGATGAGCGCTCGCAAAAAATGATGAAACTTTTTTTGCAAGGTCCATGTAGAAATAAGGCTACCATAGTTAAAGAACACTTGGCTGAAGTCGATTTAATTGATGCTGATTTAGTGTCATCCCCGGCTGCTCTAGAACTACGAATTGCCCAATATCCATCGCGACCTGTTATAGTCCTTTCTGTAAGAGAAATTGTATTGGATAATGTGGTATATCTTCAGAAGCCTGTCCAACTCGAAGCAATGCTCAATGCAATTGAACAAGTGAGGCAAGCAATATCAGTTCAATCTCATTGCCAGGAATCTACTGATATAAATCAAACCAAATTTCAAGACAATAAATCCCCCGTTTTTCTTGATAAATCAATGTATAAGACGGAGGGAAAAAAACAGGGACTAGACTTTTCTGAGTGTAAAAAGGTCAATAAACATAAAACGGCGATATTATTAAGTGAGAGCAATTACTCTAATTATGTCGGAGTATCACCAGAGATTAATTATAATGACCAAGTTCAATGGATAACTGCCTATTATCGACCTGAGGCTTATTTTTTAGGGATAGTTCAATCTGTAGTCAGTGAGTCCAGGCAAAAAAATAATACTTTACAGCTCAAATTTAAAGACGTCTCTTTTGTGCTTTTCCCAAAAACCAATGAAATCTGGTGTGATGTGGATAATGAGCATTTAAAGGCTCTTGCAAGTAAAGAGCTAGATCACTCAGATTTTCAAGAATATGAGATAACTACATTGGCATTGGCTGAATCTCTTTTTAATGGCAATGACATTGCGATGGATAAATTCTGGGATATGGATGCTTTGCTCTGGATGCTAGCCTGCTGGACTTCTAAAGGAAGGTTCCCAGATTTTTTGGTTTATGATCAGCCAATATTTTTAAAGAGTTGGCCTAACTTTACCCGGCTATTAAATACCCCTCATGCCTTGCAAATTGCAGCTCTTTTAATTGAAAGACCCAGGATTTTAGCTAATATTATAAAAGTACTTAATATAGACGCACAGTATGTATTTGTATTTATCAGTGCTGCTTGTGCTGTAGGTTTGGCGGGTCAGGCTGAAAGAAATGAAGATCTCTTGGTTGAGCCTCCAGAAGTCCAACAAAATAATAGAAGAATTCTATTAAATCAGCTCGTTCAAAAATTAAACGAAAATTAAACGAAAAAATAAAATCAATCAAGATGAGCCAATATAAAATTATTTTTACTGGTCCGGTGGGGGCGGGGAAAACCACGGCGATTGCATCTATTAGCGATGCACCACCTTTATTGACAGAGGCATTGGCGACTGATTCAGTTAAAATAAGAAAGTCTAATACGACAGTAGCAATGGATTACGGTATTATAAACGTAGATGGGGGGGAGAAAATTCACCTTTACGGGACTCCAGGGCAAGAACGCTTCGATTTTATGTGGAATATTTTGACTATGGGGGGAGTTGGATTAATCCTGTTGCTGGATAATACCCGGGCAGACCCTTTTTTGGATATGAGGTTTTTTTTGGATGCATTCGATTCATTTATTAATGAAACGAATGTTGCCATTGGTATAACACAAACGGATTTGAGTCAAACACCCAGTATAGATAATTATCGGGAACAATTAAAACAATTAGGCATCAACTCCCCAGTCTTTTCAGTTGATGCACGGGTCAAAAATGATGTTTCCTTATTGGTACAATCATTATTGTATTCCCTTGACCCCGGACTAGAGGAAAATAAAGCGTGAGTAGATTTACATTAACTAAAGACCTGTATCTTTATCCCACTCCTTCTGGAGCTTACCATGCAGTATCATTAAAAGAAGATGATGAATCTAGAAGCTTCTTGCAGGCAATCTTAAAACAAGAAAAGACTCCAGAACTCAATATAAGCAACTTAAAGCGTCTGATACCTTTTGATAATGAAGAAAAGTGTATGGAGCTGCTGCTGCACTGCCAAAAAATGGGTTGGGTTCAAGGACTAAGTGAACAGTTGGAATATCCCAAAGCACCGTTAGAAACGATCCTTCCAGATTTATTGGACAAGGTTTCTGCAAGTGGAAAGGTTCTGCTTGCTGATAGCCAGGGGTTTTATTTGGGGTGTAATGGATTAGATCACGGGGCGGCAGAAGAGTTATCTGCCTTAAGTGCTGAAATTGCAACTGTCCATGAACGTCGCTCTGAAATATTAATGAAGAACATGGGGTTATCTAGTCACGCATGGTCTTTGGTAGATGCGGCAGGAAATTCTAATGTAGGTTTCTGGCCATTGTATATTGGGAATAATCGGTTTGTGATTTCTATTTGTGGCGTTCCATACTTTAATCGACCTGAATTTGTTTCTTTGATCTGGGCATTAAGCATTCGTTATGCTCCAGAAATAGAATGATTTTTTGCCATGGAATATAGATCATCCCCAAAACTTTGCAAATTAAAGGTATGGCGTAGCACTAAAAGTACAATAGACTACATTATTAGTACGGGTACACTTAAGTCACCATAAAAATTTCTTGATTGTCATTGCCCTAAAAAGGAGCTTTGAAGATTAAGAAATTTATATTTATTACATGGGAAAAATTTTCGTCATGATACATTGAGGCGGAGTTTCTATTTTGTTTTTACATGGTGATTTACAATGCAACCAGATATACTCACATCAATTCTGAATGGTTTAAGTGGAACATCTGGAGATATTAAAGCAACAGGCGTGGTCTCTACTGATGGTCTCATGATGGCTTCAAAAATGCCTTCGGAGATGGACGAGGATGCCGTTGGCGTAATGAGCGCCGCTATGCTTTCCTTAGGAGATCGAACTTCAAAAGAATTAGCTAGAGGGATGTTGGATCAAGTACTCATTCGTGGGGATAATGGTTATATTTTGATGACCTATGTGGGTGAAGATGCTGTATTGACTGTCTTGGCTAAACCTAACGCTAAGCTGGGACTGATTTTTCTTGATGTGAAACGAGCTGCCGAGAAAATTGCAGACATACTTTAGGCAAAAGTAGTTATGATTAACGACATGAGCCCTGATGATATTGATGGTGAATATAAGGAAGCTACGCTTATTTTATATGGAAATATAACGCGCAAGGTTTTTTTTTCTGACCGGGAAATACCTTATCCAGATGGAAAGTTAATCGTTTCAAGAACTGATTTAGATGGCATCATCACCCATGTCAACAAGTCTTTTGTTGACATGTCTGGATATGAAGAAGCAGAGTTAATCGGTATGCCACACTCGATACTCAGACATCCAGACATGCCATCGGTGGCTTTTAAAGACTTATGGGATACTGTTCATGGAAGTCGTAAGTGGCAAGGGTTTGTTAAAAATTTACGCAAAGATGGGGCATACTATTGGGTAAAAGCTACAGTTATTCCAAATATCAGAAAAGGCAAGATTGTTGGCTATACATCTGTAAGACGTAAACCATCCCGAACTAAAGTCGATGAGAGCATTAGACTCTACTCTTCTCTTACTGAATAACTGATTATTTAAGGGCACCTCTAAGTGTGCCTTTTTGTCCGATTTCGGCGTTGGATAATTTTCTGCGATCCCCAAGTATTCCAAATACATTGCGGTTCTCGAAAATCATCCGCCTTGAACTCGAACAAACTACGAATTATTAGAGGTACCCTTAAGACCTTTTGTATTGTCTAATAAAACTACACAAGTAGCCTGAAATTTCTTGCTTGTGCAGTCTGAATCGTATAAAGTTTAGCTAAAAGGAGGTTAGACCTTATGCCAAATATTTTCACTGTAAGCCCTGATTTTACCCCTTCCCATTTGTCTGGATGGTATATCTTTAATACTTGGCTGCAGAGGGCAACAAATGAACCAATCCGCTTGACACTCTATGATAATTTTTTTAATCAGCGTCAAGCTATTGAGGAGGATGTCATCGATTTGATTTATGCAAATCCTTATGATGCTGCAATGTTGGTTCGTGATAAAAATTTTCAACCTTTAGTTAAGCCGGAAGGCGGTCATGACGAGGCAATTCTCGTTGTAAATGTCGATAGTCAAGTCCAAGATGTAGCTGATTTAAAAACATACTCCATTGTAGCCGTGACTGATGATCCCGATGTTACAATGATGGGGATGATCATGCTAGAAGCAGGAGATTTAGATAATAATAACGTTAGGTTTCTCCCTTGCATGAATTATGTTCTTGTTGCTAAACAATTAATACAAGGCAATGCCAATGTGGGTATTTTTTTGGCTGAAGCCTTTGACGATATGTCAAATTTTGTTAAAAAGCAGTTGCGAGTTTTAGTTCGGGGTCAGATTGGCATAATTCATCATTCTTTAATGATGGGTTCAAAACTACAAGAAAAACACGATCAAATACAACGAATTTTGCTGGATATGAATAACAATGACAAAGGGAGAAAAGTCTTGGAAAGTTTAGGTTTTGAGCAATGGTTAGTTGTTGACGATGAAGAGATGGAATTTATGATAGACCTGATGGACACATTGGTAACTGGTGATTAATATGTTTTTCAAAGCAAAAAGACCTTGAGGCATATTAAAATAAAGTATATATTCAAAAGATAAAAAATAAATTATTACCAATTAAGTATAAAAGATCGTGTGTTGAAACAAGTGTTCGTTTTCAATGCTAAGAGAACTGTAAATGGATTACTTGTTATAACTTTTCCCCTTCTTTGGCTGCGTAGCAAAGTGGTTATGCAGTGGCCTGCAAAGCCATCTACACCGGTTCGATTCCGGTCGCAGCCTCCATCGGTTTTTTGTTTTAAAATCTATTATTGTGAGTGGCAAGCATGAACAGAAAGGTTATTCCTATCATTCATAAGATACTTTTACTAAGTATTTTGTCTTTAAGTGGAACGCAAAGTATGGCGATGATTGAGCCAACAGACCACTATAGAAATAGTTTTTTACGAGTAGAGGAATTAATTAAAAAAGGTAATAAAGATCTGTTTTTGGATAAGCTTTCCGAATTATCAGACTATCCTTTATATCCTTACTTGATGTATCAGTGGCTTGGCAAAAATTTACATAATACTGTTGAAATTCAAGCCTTTCTAAGCAATTATCCCGAAAATCGGCATGCTGAATTATTAAGAAATGATTGGCTGGAGCATTTGGCTAAGCGTCAGGCATGGCAGGAAATAGCCGACTTCTACCGAGATAATGGCAATATCGCTGCTCAATGTCGGTATTACTGGGCTTTATATAAGACAGAAAAAAAACAAAAAGCCTTATACGGAATGACAAAGATATGGCCTGTAGCTGAACAGTTACCAAGAGCTTGTCATTCTTTGAAAAAGGTTTTTGTTAAGTCGCCTTTACTCACAACTGAAATGAAATGGCAGAGGTTTGAACTTGCTCTAAAGCAAGGGAATACAGTTCTTGCTAATCAGATACTCCATTTATTTGACAAACAAAACAAAAGCACAGCAGCGTTGTGGTTAAAGGTTCATAACAATCCAACCCTAATTACTAATCTAAAGCATAGTCAGAAGCATGAAAAAGACAAAATTGCTTCGATTTTTGCTTATGGAGTGGAGCGCCTGGCTCGAAAAAAACTATCCAGTGCAATCAAAATTTGGGATTCATACAGAGATGATTTTGATCTGAGACAATTACGAAAACAGGAAGTGGAGAAAGAACTTGCCATCTGGATGGTTATCAGAAGAGATAAATTTGCCTATAACCGATTCAATGCATTAATTTTTACAGATCAAGAAATTAGAGAGTGGCGAGTAAGGGCTGCGTTGCTGGAGAATAATTGGGCACATGTCATATCTGCGCTGAATAGATTAACTAATCTGGAAAAAATAAGGCCAAAATGGCAATACTGGCGAGCAAGAGCCTATTGGGAAACCGGGGGAGAGAAATTGGCAAAGCGAATTTTTTCTGACTTGGCTGACAAGCGGAATTTTTATGGTTTTGTTGCTGCTGATTATGTTGGTCAGGATTATCAACTGACTAATAAAAAGATTAAGCTACCACAGTTTAAACTTACTAATTTTGTCGAAAACAAGGAGTTTAAAGCCGTTCAGGAATTCAAATACTTTAATCGGGATGTAGAAGCACGTAAGCAATGGCAGTCAGCATTGGAAATTTTACCCAAATGGCAGGTTCCTGCGGCAGCCTTTTTGGCTCAAGAGCAAGGCTGGGATCAATTGGCAACAGAAACAATTAAAATGGCTGGCCATAAGCAAGATGTTGGGTTACGTTTTTCTTTAGCCTACCGAAATCAAGTGATGAAGCATGCCCAGCAAAGAAATATCGATCCATCTATTGTTTTCAGTTTGATTCGTCGGGAAAGTGCTTTTAATAAAAATGCAGTTTCGCCTGTTGGAGCGCGGGGACTGATGCAGATTATGCCGGAAACAGGAAAGTTCATAGCCAAAAAACTAAAAGAAACCTGGCGAACCGTGGAGATGCTCTTTGATGCGGAAACTAACCTCAGATTTGGAACTTATTACTATAAACGTATGTTGGATCGTTTTAATGGCAATTTTGCTTTAGCGGCTGCTGCCTACAATGCCGGGCCACATCGGGTGAATAAATGGCTTCCCGACAAACAAGCCCTTCCTGCCGATATATGGATTGAAATGATCCCTTTTGATGAAACCCGAAAATACGTCGTTGCAGTGCTAACAAATGCACTGATCTATCAAGATCGACTGAAGCGCAATAGCTTGAAAATAACTGATATGTTGAAGGATATTCGGCCCAGAAAAATATGATTTTTTTAGATAAGCTCAATTAAATCCAATTATTTAGTACTTTTTCAAGTAAGAGTGCCGTATCGGTCATTCCTGCTTTTAGGTTTTGTTCGATTTCTGACATAGTGATTTCACCGGCAGATTTGCCAGCAGCCCAGTTGGCTACCACGGCACAAGCCACATACCCTATATCTAGCTCTTTTGCCAGAGCCGCTTCAGGCATGCCTGTCATGCCGACTAAATCGCAACCATCTTGTTCCATACGCAAGATTTCTGCAGCAGTTTCAAGACGAGGCCCTTGAGTGCATCCATACACTCCGCCAGAGTATATATCTATGTTAGCCAGCTGAGCGGCATTAATTAGTAGATTACGCAAATCTTCAGAGTAAGGGTTTGTGAAATCTATATGAACGACTTGATCCAGGTTATCTTCAAAAAAACTATGCTGTCGACCATAACTGTAATCAATAATTTGTTCCGGGATAACTATTCGTCCGGGATGCATTGCAGTCGTAATTCCACCCACAGCGGCTACACCAATGATGTTTTTTACTCCAAGTTGCTTCAGTCCCCAGATATTGGCGCAATAATTGATTTTATGTGGGGGAATAATATGCGGGTTGCCATGGCGAGTAAGAAAAATGATATCTTTACCGTTTAACTGCCCCAATAGATAATCAGCAGAAGGGGGGCCGAAGGGTGTGGAAAGTTGTTTTTTTTCTGAAATCTGTAGACCGTTTATTTGACTGAGCCCAGTGCCACCAATAATTGCTATTGTCATACTTTTTCCTAAAGATCTTTACAGGCAAAAATGCCAGGTGCATTGCGTAAATAGCCTTTATAGTCCATGCCATAACCAAAAAGATAACGATTAACTACTTGCAAGCCTACAAAATCCGCTTGTATTGGTTTGGGTTTTGCCAGGTTTTTATTAACCAGAACTGCACTATAAATTGAGGCTGCGCCTTGTTGTTCACAGAACTGATGAATAGCGGCAAGGGTTAAGCCTTCATCAAGAATATCATCGACTATAAGTACCGTTCTGTTTTTTAGTTCTGTCTCCGGTTTATGGAGCCACTTAATATCATTGCCAGTAGTCGTGTTTCGATAGCGGCTGGCATTGATAGCATCAATTGTCAGAGGGAAGTTTAGTCGGGTAAGCAATTTTCCAGCCGTGACAATCCCGCCGTTCATAACACACAGAAAAACAAGGTTAGTTTCGGCAAGCTTCAAATTAATTTTTTCGGCCATGCCATCAATCGCTTTTTCTACCTGCGTTTCGCTATATAGCAATTCAGCTGTTGCCTCTGTTTGTTTGATTTCGTCAATCATGCTGCTGTGATGTGATTTAATTGGGATGATACTTGCTGCCACTTTTCAGTTTTACACAGGTGATCAAAATCTGATAAAGGCTTACCTAACATCTGCAATAATCTTTGTTCTCTTATGTCATTTTGTTTTATCGGAGTCGCATCCAGAACCTGTTCTGCTGCATTTGGATTATTGCAAACCAGAATCATATCGCAACCAGCTTGTTGGGCAACTCTACCTCTCTCAGCAAAATCACCCACACAAGCCGCTCCTTCCATGCTTAAGTCATCGCTAAAAACAGCGCCATCAAAGCCTAGTTCAGTGCGTAAAATCTGTTCAATCCATATTTGAGAAAAACCGGCGGGCTGGCTATCAATTTCAGGATAGACAACATGTGCAGGCATAATGCCTTCAAGGCCTTCAGCAATAAGTCTTTTGAACGGTAGTAAGTCTTTCTTACGAATATCGTCTAGATTTCTTGGGTCACTGGGTAAGGTTAGATGTGAGTCTAAAGCGACAGCTCCGTGACCGGGAAAATGTTTGCCCACCGCTGACATTCCAGCCAGGTTCATTCCCTTACGAAACCTGCTGGCAAGCTCAGCGGCTTGTTCTGGGTCTGGAGAGAAGGAGCGATCTCCTATAATTTGACTGACCCCACAATCAACGTCTAAAACTGGAGCGAAACTAAAATCTACTCCGACGGCTAGAAGTTCTGAAGCCATTAGCCAACCAGCAGACTGAATGCAATCTGGGTTATCAAGATAGGTAAGGGCAGAGGGTAAGTAAGTGAATCCCTCTTGAAAGCGTTGTACACGTCCACCTTCCTGATCAACCGCAATCAGAATAGGACCATTTCTGACTGATTTAATGTCTTGAGTCAGTGTGGAAACTTGTTGGCGATCATAATAATTCCGGGCAAATAAAATAACCGCACCGGTGTTGGGATGGGCAATTTTTTCCCGATCATAGGAGGTGAGGGTTTGCCCCTCAATATCAATCATGACCGGGCCAATGGCTAGTTTATTATTCATCTTTACTGCGTAGTTGTACTATATTTAAAGTGTTTGAATCAACAGGAGTTCCAAGTGCGGGTATTATTAATGATGTTAGGGTTTTTGTTTTTTTCCGGATTTGTTTATGCAGAAGATGATGAAGTTGAAGCACCTGTCATAGAATATCTGGAAATGCAGCCAAAGTTTACCGTTAATTTAGCGGAACGGAAAAAATATTTGTTGGTTAATGTGCAACTAATGGTTGAAGGTACGGAAGCTATTGAGATAATTAAAAAACACCTTCCGGCATTACGTCACCAATTGATCATGTTATTTAGCGGTCGTTTTGCTGCTGAGCTACAATCCACCGAACAACGAGAAAAATTACGCCAGGAAGCCACCGAAACTATTAGAGAAACATTGAGGAAGTATACCAAGGTTGATGGCCTTAAAGATTTGTTTTTTACTGAGTTTTTAGTTAATTAAAGATATTTATACTCTCCGCACATGAGTTTTTAGCACCTATGCACGCCGTTTTTTGCGGATGGCTACGTTGAAAAACCTTGCTGTAGATTGCTATAGCGGCGTTTTTTCGCCTTACCCTCCACAAAAAATGACGCACCTAACTACTAAAAACTCATGTGCGGAAAGTATACTTTTAAATAGGCTAAAAGTTCGTTTGGAAAATGTATATTTGCACTGTATCCAGCATATCCAGCCATTATCAAAAAAATTATACCGCTGATGCGATGCAAGAATTTTATAGAGAATTTTTGCAGAATCCTTCGGCCCGCAAATATACCAATAGCTGTAGTTGAAGCTAACGCAATTGTCGCACCTAACCATACCGCCACCGGTAAAGCTGCGCTACTCAAAGCCACTACTGCCAGCTGGGTTTTATCGCCAAATTCAGCTACGGTAATTAAAACAAAGGTGGAGAAAAAAATATTGTGTATGTTTTTTTGTGTTGTGGTGTCATTATCATCCTGATGGTTTGCTAATAAAGCATAAAACCCAAACACTGCAAACAAAAGCATAACGATGGTCGCAATAAGATACTCAGGAAGCCAGGAGGCGATAATGGCTCCAAAAGTAACAGCGAGCCCATTTAAAAAAATGAAGGCGAGCAAAGCACCGAAAAAAACAGGAAATGCTTTGTGTCGAAAGGCCAGTGTCATGCAGACAAGCTGGCTTTTATCACCGAACTCTGCAGCAAAAATCAGGGTAAAACTACTAGCTGCAATATTTAACCATTCTGCAAAGTTACTTGAAAGGGTATATAGTTCTTGATAATCGGGAATAATTAATTCCATGGATTAAGAGGCTATCTGGTCAAAAATAACTCGGTTGCAAAAGCGGTAATAATCGCCCATATTACCGAAAATTTTCGTTAAATAGTTCACTATTCGCCCCCAATTTTCAAAAATCTGGCCGTTTGTACCACTTTTTCGCTTCGATTATTTTTAACCAGACAGCCTCTAAAGCGTAAGCTGATTAGCTGAGTATATTATCTAGTATCATCATGATAATAAACCCGATCATTAATGAGAAAGTGGCAAGCCTGGAACGTTCCTTGCTGTGCGTTTCCGGGATAATTTCTTCAGAAATTACAAATAGCATCGCCCCGGCTGCAAAGCCCATTGCAATAGGAAGCAATGGAGCAAATGCATTAACCATAGAGATACCCAGCAGTCCACCAACCGGTTCAACCAGTCCAGTCAAGGTGGCAATTCCCACTGCCTTCCATTTATTGTAACCCAAACCAACCAGGGGTAATGCGACAGCCAGGCCCTCGGGTATGTTCTGTAGAGCGATAGCAGTCGCCAGGACTATGCCATTTTTCATGTCACCAGAACCAAAGCTGACCCCGACTGATAAGCCTTCCGGGAAATTATGGATGGTAATGGCTGTGATAAATAGCCATATTTTTTGAAAGGATTCAAATTGCGTATCTGTTATAGAGTCGAATCGTATATGCGGTAAGCGCTTATCTGCAAAATGCAGAAAAATAGCACCGATCAGCATTCCGCAGGAAACTACCCATATTCCTTTTCCCGGCCACATTTGATTGCCGTATTCCATGCCTGGCACGAGTAGCGAGAACGCGGTTGCTGCCAGCATGACCCCAGCAGCCGCACCGAGTAAACTATTGAACAAACGATCAGAGATGGTTTTAAAAAATGCTGCGGGCAGAGCGCCAAGGCCAGTCGCTAAACCTGCAAGAATACTGGCGACAAAACCAATGGCAGCTATTTTCCCAAAAAACAAATATAAGGCACCAATAATAATGATTTGTGAGGTAATAAAAAAACCAGAAATTATAGCCCAACGTTTTATTTTGGGCATTTCCTGAAGCTTCTTGACAGCTTGGCTGGATTGGATGCTTGTGTATTGTTTAGCAAAAAAACTTTGTAAAGTTGATGTTTCTGTCATTGTAATTCCTGTCAAAATTTGACATTAATATAACCGATATTTTAGATATTTGATGAAAAACAGGATAAATATACAAAACCATTATGAAATCAAGAGATAGGCGGCATGGATTGGTTGTAGTGAATACCGGTGAAGGAAAGGGCAAATCATCTAGTGCTTTTGGCATGGTTTTTAGAGCTGCTGGCTGGGGTATGAAAGTTTGCGTGATCCAATTTATTAAAGGCCAATGGCAAACGGGTGAGCAGAAAGCAGCAGTGCTATTTGATAATATCGAATGGCATAATTTGGGGGATGGTTTCACCTGGGATACCAAAAACCCCGAACAAGATATAAAAACCAGCCGAGAAATTTGGGAATTCAGTAAACAGAAAATTATTTCGGAAAACTTTGATATGGTCTTACTTGATGAGATTAATTACTGTTGTGGTTACAATTGGATTAGCGGGCAGGAAATTAGTGATTTTATCCAAAATAACAAGCCACCCTGGATGCATTTAATCTTGACTGGTCGGGATGCCGCTTCTGAAGTCATTGAAATAGCAGACACAGTAACTGAAATGACCAAAATCAAGCACGCTTATGAGCAAGGAATTTATGCCGAGCAGGGGGTGGAATTTTAACTCTTTCTCCAAATCAAAAAGCTATGAGTTAGATTGAATCCACGAATGAGCGTCATCTATATTGCTGAAATACGCGACATTTTTATCTTTAAGAAAATAAAATTGTGCGTAATACAAGTCATTAATCTGACGGTTTGTATTTGGAATAACAAAAGCAATAGCACTACCAATGTGATGCTTGTTGCTGGCAATTAGTTTTTTTGCTTTTTCGCAAAGTATGTAATTTCCACTGATTAAGGCAATCACATTGAGTTTTTTCGTAAACTTTTCTTTAACGATTCGAGAAATCCAGAACACATCTTGATTAAAAATTTTCTCCTGAGTATGGAGATCTATCAAGATGGTATCGCGATATTCTTTAACTCTGATTTTGCCGTTGTCCATAGTTTTTGAATACCAAGTGTTTCACTAAGAATTCCACTATATCCCAATATAGAAAAAGTTGCACGAAAAATTGTAGGGTTTTGTTGTGTTACACTTTGGCTTGTTTTATTTATCCCAAAATATCGGCTAAGTACGAATTTTTTAGGTTTATGAGGCAAGTTAATTTCTTGATATGTAGTCACTCCTCAACAGGAAAGCTAATGATCCCAATTCATGATGATAATCCGACAACTATAACGCCCTTTATTACTTATCTAATTATCATATTATGCGGGCTGGTATTTTTTTGGGAGTTGTCTCTAGCTGGTCAGGGCGAGAGCATTTTTTATAGTTTAGGGGTTGTTCCCGCAGTATTGGTAGGCGATAAGCTATTAGCTCCAGAAATGGTCGTAATACCGGCCTGGGCAAGTGTTTTTACATCGATGTTCATGCATGGTGGCTGGATGCATTTACTTAGTAACATGCTGTATTTGTGGATTTTCGGAAATAATATTGAGGATGCCATGGGGCATTGGCGATTTTTTGTATTTTATCTGTTATGTGGCATTGCAGCTGTTTTTGCCCAGGTACTGCCTGATCCTGGCTCTACTGTCCCCATGATTGGCGCAAGTGGTGCTATTTCCGGTGTTTTAGGTGCTTATTTGTTGCTTTATCCCCATGCACGCGTGCTAATGGCAATTCCCTTAGGGATATTTTTTTATACGGTTCGAATACCAGCGGGTCTGGTTTTAATTTTCTGGTTTGGAATGCAATTATTTAGTTCTTATATTAGTGGAGAGCAACAGGGAGGTGTTGCATTTGGTGCCCATATTGGTGGATTTATAGCAGGGATGGCTTTGATTCCATTTTTTAGACATAAGCGACACCCATTACATTTATTAGGAATGCGATTTTAGTTTGATAGTTTTTTTAGCATTTTAGTAGTTATTGATATAGATCAATGCTCTTTGTTTTTGATGATGGTAACCTATAACCACTTTGTAAGGATATCTCCTGCAAAGATTGCCATAAATCTCCTCCTTAGTAAGGAATGATTAAAGTCATAGCGAGTAGACTTAGTCTGCTCGCTTTTTTTTATGCCTGGTTTTTTATAAATTAGCGAATTCAAACTGTAGAGGCTATAAATATTAAAAAAAGGGGTTTAAAGTCACTACTGTCCGGTTAAGAAATATAGCAGTGGTATGAAGAGCCTAAGTTACTTGGATATAAGGTAAAATAGTGGTTGTCGAGACGGCTTTTTTTCCACCAAACAACTTAGGCCATGAATCATATTAACACCGTTTTTTATCAACTCTTACGTTTTATTCCGAAACATCGTTTTGATGATGCAGTCACACGGCACCAAGGTGACTATCGTGTTCGTCATTTAAACTGCTGGAGCCAATTTATTGCCATGCTCTATGCCCAGTTATCGGGTTGCCAATCGCTGCGACACCTTGAATCAACATTCAATAGCCACAGCAATCATCATTACCACTTGGGTGTTAAAGAAATCCGTCGTTCAACCTTGGCCGATGCCAACAAAAAACGCCCGCTAGGTATTTATAAAGAGCTGTTCTTCTCACTGCTAGGCCAGGTTCAGACCAAGACCGCCCAGGAAGCCCAGCAGGCCATTCG
>JAUXDP010000090.1 GCA_030618325.1 Methylococcaceae bacterium
TTACCGTCATGTTGAGGGCAAACATAGCCATCCAGCCGGTAGCATCGGCTTGTTTCAGGCTATACCCAGGAGGCAATGGTTCGGAGCGATCATAAACGGAGATATTATCCAACCCTAAAAACCCACCTTCAAACACATTATGGCCATCCTGGTCTTTACGATTTATCCACCAGCCATAATTTAGCAATAGCTTATGGAAAACCCGTTGCAAGAAATTCAAATCTCCCTCACCATACTTAAGGCGTTCTGCGCGGAATACTTTTAACGTTCCAAAAGCATGCACCGGGGGATTAACATCGTCAAAAGTCCATTCATAAGCAGGTATTTGCCCATTGGGATGTAAATAGGTTTCCTTGAGCATTAATTCTATTTGCTGCTTGGCAAATTCGATATCTACCAGAGCCAAAGGCACACAATGATAGGCTAGATCCCAGGCTGCAAACCAGGGGTACTCCCAACTATCAGGCATTGAAATCACATCGTGAGCTTTAAAGTGCCGCCAGTTTTTATTTCTGCCCTGTAATCGTTCTTTAGCTGTAGACTCCAGATCCCCGCGTAGCCAACGGTCAACATCATAATGAAAAAACTGTTTGCTCCAAATCATTCCGGCTAAGGCTTTACGCATAATGCGTTTGTCCTCATTGGAAGCATTTGGTAACAGATTTTCATAATAAAGATCTGTCTCCTGTTTCCGTAGTTTCAGCGTTTTTTCATGGTTTTCCAGGGGCTTGGCCAAAGGTTGAGATGAAAGCACAAGTCTAATTTGGGTTGTCCCTCCCGCATCAACCGTACGGCGATACCAAGCACCAAATTTACTGCCTTCGGTGGCATTAACCGCAGTCAAATCGGCATCAATAATGCGGCGATGAAAACCATCTTTGCTATATGCCGAATCATTGGGTTTGCCCCACAATTTTTCGGCATTGGTTTCATTATTACAAAACATGAGTTCTGCAGCAGCTTCGCCATACAAGAAATAGGGGCCTAACAGTTCATGGTTTGTTTGTACTGCCCAATAATCGTTTGACTCAAGTTGCTGTATTTGAGGGCGAGCAACTTCATCTCCCCATGACCAGGTATTGCGAAACCAGAGCTGCGGTAACAGATGAATGTCAGCTTGTTCTGGGCCAAGGTTACGGGCGGTAATCAAAACATGGATGATTTCTGGTGAAGCTTTGGCATATTCAACATCAATATCCCAATACCGTTGCTCATTAAAAGCTCCGCTATCATAAAGATTGTAAGGTTGAGCATGACGATCGCGTTCAGCATTCTTACTGATGATCTCTTCATAGGGGAAAGCTGATTGCGGATACTTGTACAGATATTTTAAATAGGCGTGACTGGGAGCCGCATCTTCGTAAAAATAATATTCTTTTACATCTTCACCTCGGTTACCCTGATTACCGGTCAGACCGAAAGCTCTCTCTTTTAAAATAGAATCTTTACCGTTCCATAGTGCTACTGACAAGCATAAGTGTTGCTGGTCATCACAGATACCTGCCAAGCCATCTTCGTTCCAGCGATAAGTACGGGCATGAGCTTGGTCATGACTAAAATAATCCCATACTTTGCCGTTAGGGCTGTAGTCTTCACGTACTGTACCCCAAGCGCGCTCAGCTAGATATGGCCCCCATAACGACCAATTTTCAGTACCCTTTCGCGCATTATCTAAACGTATTTGTTCAGGATTTTTCATTAACCACCTTCACGGAAACCTGGGTACAAAGTCATGCCACCATCAACAAACAGGCTTTCACCTGTCACATAGTCAGATGCATCAGAAGCCAGCCAGACCGCTGTCCGGCCAATATCAGACGGATCACCGACCCGGCCATAAGGTATCAATTTCAGTAATTCCTGTTCGGCTTCCTGTGTTTCCCAGGCAGAACGGTTGATCGGCGTTTTGATAGCACCAGGGGATATGCCGTTAACCCGGATTTTTAGGTGGGCCAACTCTTGGGCAATACTCTTCATAAATAGCATCAAGCCACCTTTAGAAGCGGCATAATTAACATGTCCCGCCCAAGGAATTACTTCATGTACCGAAGAAATGCATATTATTTTACCAGCAGCGCAGGATATTTCAGGTAGTATGCCACGGCGTACAAATTCCCGTGCCGCTTCTTTGGCGCACAAGAACTGTCCCGTCAAATTAACATTCATGACCTGATTCCATTGCTCAAGAGTCATATCCAAAAATGCAGCATCACGTTGAATACCGGCATTATTGACTAGAATATCGATGCTGCCCCAGGATTCAATCATCTGGGAAAACATATTCTTAACTTGATCTTCCTTGCTAACATCAGCATGGATGGCAATGGCCTGACCACCTTCTACTTCTATTTCTCGTACTAATGCTAGCGAGGCTTCTTCGTTGACCACATAATTTATAACAACTTTTGCACCCGCCAGTGCAAGCGATCTTGCTACGGCTGCGCCTATACCCGAATTAGCACCTGTTACCAGGGCTCTTTGTCCTTCTAGTGGATGTGAATGTTTTGAAAACATTAGCAACTCCTTAAATTTACAATCAATAGTTTACACAAACAATAAAGCCTAGTGAGAATCGAGCTATCAGTTTACCTTTTCTTTAATAGAGGTGCCCTTATAGCACTCGCTCATCGAATCGTTGCCATTATCAGGGAATAAATGTAGAATTTCTAGTCACATAAAAATAAAAATGTACTAGATTTTTTACTATAAGGGTAGTTTCAAATGAGAATATCAAAATTACTAATTACATTCACCTTGATTTCAGTTATTGCTGGATGTGTGACAACCTATACAAACGACGATTTGATGGGAGTATTCAAATCTCAAGGGCTCGTTACCGAGGAGACTGAACGAGGTGTTGTAGTATTTTTACCAGAAGTATTTTTTGAATTTGGCAAATATGATTTAACCCCAGCTGCCAAAGAAAAGATTTCATTAATTACTACTGTCATTAATGATCCGCGCGCCTTGAATAGGAGTATCGCCATTGAGGGGCATACTGACTCTGTCGGTAACGAAGCAGCTAATTTAACTCTCTCTACTCAACGGGCAAAGACGGTTGAGCAAGCCTTGGCTGCAAGTGAGTTGTTAGGTGAACGTATCTCAACCCGTGGCTATGGTGAAAAATACCCAATATCACCGAATACAAACGTGGATGGTAGTGACAATCCAGAAGGACGGGCTAAGAATCGTCGGGTTGAAATAATTGTTGAGAATCCATCATCTGAATCTAATTAGCGTCTTCAGGCGGATAGTCGCCAGCCTAAGCCCCAATTGAGATGTTCAAAGAGTATTTTGGTTTTCGTGAGAATCCATTCAGCGAAAACCATAACATAAATTTCTTTTATCTAAACAACTCCAATAAACAGTTATATCGTGACCTGTTAAAAGACATCTATGACCGTGTTAATCTCACCCTGTTAATTGCTGACTGGGGAGTGGGCAAAACAGCTTTTTTGCAACAACTGATCGGCATAGATCCATTCGAGATGATGGTGATATATCATCATGAGAAACAAGAATGGCCAAGCATAGTCGACCACCTTTGTAACGAGTTGGCACTGTTTATAGAAAGTCATGATAACGAAGGAAAAGAACAGCTGCTCACAGACCTTTTAGCTGAGAAACATCAGGGGGGAATCATTCCCGTTCTTATCATTGATAACGCGCAAGAGCTGGAAGATCAAAATCTCGCCCAGTTATTGCGGTTTGCAGGACAACAAATTGAAGGGCAGCCTCTTATTCAAGTGATCTTAGCTGCAGTACCAGCATTTAGAACACGATTTGACCTTCCTGCTTTAAAACCATACAAACCGTTAATTTCTCGACAATATCAGCTTAATGCGTTAACACCATCAGAGGTAAAGGATTACATTCATTTCCGCTTGAGGCAGGTAGGGTTTACCCGCAAAGACCTTTTTTCAGAATCCGCTGTCCAAGTGATTGCTGATTTATCAGAAGGCATCCCGCGACTTATTAATAAGCTTTGTAGTTCAGCATTATTGTTGGCCAGTCTGGATGATCATCAGACAGTAGATGCGAAAATCGTAAAACGGGCATCAAAGTACTGTTTTTTAAATTCTGATTCTATTGAAAATGATGGGATTGAAGGCACTTCCCCGATAAATGATATCTCTGATAGCAAAACACCAAATCTTCCAAGCACTCATGACTATAGAAATGACAGCATAACAGCACGACCAAATCTATGGACATCAAAAATTTTTCGTTTTGGTGGCATCGTATTCTTAGCGCTACTGCTGGCCGGAATAATGATTTGGTTAAAGTCTAATCCAGAGCAGCGACCAAATGAAAAAATAGATTTTGACTTGAGCGCGACAAAATTAAATTCAACTGATGAGAAATCTGTTGCAAAGCAGCCATCCTTGGAGATTAACACTAATAAGAAACAAGCTGTTATCGTATCGAAGGGCAGAAGCGAAATAGTGACGAAAGCTATTCCCAAGGTGATCCAGTCAAAGGTAGAGAAATTTACCAAAACTGAAACTTCCCCTGTAATTAATAATGAAGGACAAGTAATTGATTCACAGGTTCGAAATCCAAAATTTTCCAAAATAAACCCGCAACACTTATCAAAATCAGATATTAAGGATACTAATGTTATAGAAGAAATCTCACTACAAAATGGACTGGATAAGAGCCTGTCACGTGAACATCAGTCAGTACCCAAAGACAGCTCTCAAATTGAAGATACCGCTAAGCCAGAGCCAACGAATCTTGATGGCAGAGAGCAACAAGCTAAAAACAGGGCGGTAGCTCGATTGGAACTAAAGCAATCAAATATCGACTTTGGAATCGAAGCATTAATGGTCGCAGCCAAAACTGCAGATAATAAAATATTGGAATTGCTGTTGACCGGTGGTATTCCAGTAGATATTCAGGAGCAAACACAAGGTACAACAGCACTTGCTTTAGCTGCGGGTCATGGGCATAGTCGCATTGTTCAGCTTTTATTATCACAGAAGGCAAGCATTGACTTAAGGGATTTTAAAGGCAGAACTGCATTGATGACAGCGGCAGGGAATGGGCATACCGAGACACTACTTGTCTTACTAGATCACGATGCGAAAATCGACATTAATGACCCTGATGGATGGACTGCTCTAATGTTTGCGGTATATAGTAAACATTTGGAAACAGCGTATATTCTTTTAAAACGGGGCGCCAACAAAGGCTTGAAAAATAGTGTTGGCAGAACTGCATTGCAAATCGCACAGAATCGGGGTTATCAGGAAATGATAGAGCTATTTGTCGAAGGAACAGCTGTAAAATAGTTGATACTAAATTCGTTACCTAGATTTACCTTTCACAGATAAGAGCATCAAGCTATTAAATATGTCTAATTTGAATTGGTATTTGCATAAATATCGAATACTAAAACATTCTTCTCTCGGTTTGGTATGCTATTCCCTACTATTTTTCTCAGGAATAGCTGCCATGCCAATTAATGCCGACATACTATATCCCAAAGAACTTCAATCTCGACTTCAAGAAGCTTTAATTAAACAGGGCCCAGATTATAAACCGAGAACTGAATTTCTGTTAGCTAATGGAAAACCTAAATATACCAATCGATTAATACTAGAAAACTCCCCATATCTGATTCAGCATGCCCATAATCCGGTTAACTGGTATTCCTGGGGTGAAGAGGCATTCGCCAAAGCCAAAGATGAAGACAAACCTATTTTCTTGTCTATTGGTTACTCAACATGTCATTGGTGCCATGTTATGGAGAAAGAAAGTTTTGATAATGAGACAATTGCTGAATACCTTAATGAGCACTTCATTTGTGTCAAAGTGGACCGAGAACAAAGGCCTGATGTTGATTCCTACTATATGACTAGCGTTATGTTGATAGCAGGGCAGGGTGGTTGGCCTATGTCCAATTTTCTAATGCCGGATGGCCGACCTTTTTTTGGAGGCACTTATTTTCCACCTCAACAATTTTGGCAATTGTTAGAACGAATCAATTATTTATGGAGTTCTCAGCGAAACGAACTGGAAATTTCAGCAGGCAGAATTACTTCAGCAATTGCCAAAATTAATTCCAGCAAAGAAAGAGCACAAAGTATAGATCGAAAGGTAATTGACAGAGCTATTACTGCACTTATGCGAAGCTATGATGAGCGACAAGGTGGTTTTACTGCTGCACCAAAATTCCCTAATGAGCCTTCTCTTTTTTTACTATTAAGACAAATGCAACGCGGTGCCAATCCATCATTAATAAAAGCGGTAACTCACACGCTGAAAGCGATGGCCCAAGGCGGTCTATATGATCAGATTGGTGGTGGCTTTCATCGTTATTCCACCGATAGTGACTGGTTGGTTCCCCACTTTGAAAAAATGCTTTATAACCAGGCACATTTGGCAAGGATATACTTACAAGCATATCAATTATCTCGTGATCCATTACACGAGCGCGTGGTGCGGCAAACATTGGATTATCTGCTTCGTGAAATGAAAGCACCCGGTGGAGGTTTTTATTCTGCAACCGATGCCGATAGTGAAGGAGAAGAGGGCTTGTTTTTTATCTGGAAGCAAGAACAAATCAACGCTGCTCTACCTGCTGATTTAGCCAAGCTCGCTATTGACCTATTCAAAGTCAGTAAGGCTGGAAATTTTGAGGGGCAAAATATATTACATCTACCTTTGGCTCTGGATGGATATGCGGACAAGCATAACATGGAATTATCTACCTTACTCGCAAAGGTGGATACAATCAGTACAATGCTCAGACAAGTACGCAAGAAAAGAATCCACCCATTGCGAGATGATAAAATTTTAACGGCCTGGAATGGTATGGTCATCAGCGCCTTTGCAGAAGCTGGAGTTGGTTTGGGTAACTCCGCATATCTTGACGAAGCAAAACAGGCTGCAGAATTTCTATGGAAAAATAACCGAATGGAATCTGGTCGATTATTCCGTGCTTATCTTAATGGCACTGCATCGGTAGCAGCTGCACAGGAAGATTATGCGTATTTCGCAGAAGCATTGCTCCGACTCTATGATGCTACTGGTGATGACAGCTGGTTACAAAAAGCCAAACAAATTACCGACATTATGCTCGAAGATTTCTGGGATAAGGAGCAGGGCGGTTTTTTTATGGCGGGACAGTCAATAGTAGCCCCACATATTCATGGACTAAAAGAAGTTAATGATGGAGCCATACCTTCTGGTAATTCAGTAGCCATAAAAGTTTTGACGGAGTTAAATAAGCGTACTGGTGAGGAAGCCTATCAAGATAAAGCTCTGGCTACGGTAGCGGCTTTTTCTAAACAGATTGATGAACACCCACCAGCCTATGCATACTTACTGCTTGGTGTAGATCAAATACTTGAAGGTGAAACAGGAAGTGTCCAGTATGCAGCACGAGGTGCTGTAACTGTAAGAGGTAAATTGGAAATTGCCGATGAAAAAAGTTTTTGGTTGGACATTGAGTTAACCATCAAACCCGGCTGGCATATTAATGCCCATACTCCATTGCAAAAAGATTTAATTGCAACTGAAATAAGCTTAAATGCTGATGGCAAAGATTGGAAACTCGAAACAGTAACTTATCCTGAGCCAGCACACAAAAAGCTAAAATTTCAGCAAAGTGAACTTGCTCTTTACCAAGGAAAGGTTCAGATGCGGGGTAAAGTCGTAAAGAAAAAAAATGGCGATATGGTACTACCGATCAATGTATCGTTACAAGCTTGCAATGATCAACATTGTCTCGCGCCTGAAACATTAGTTATAAACATCTTTGCCGATTTATAAGAACTGTTTTAAACTAATAACACTGCGCATAATGTATATTATGTTAAATTAAGCAAAAACTGATAAATATGCTTTAACGAAATAACGGACTGGGCCAGATATGATAATACTTGCAAAACATTATAATGTTAATTATAATGTGTGTATTTAATTGATTGTCGAGACCACAGATTATGAGCGTTAAATCTGAAAGAATAACCATACTTGGATCGCCAGATTTTAAGGCATTTTTAGGGGTTGAAGCAAAGAAGGAAGGTGTAAGTATTTCTGAACTTGTTAGGAGTCGATGCCAAGCTATGCCACCAAGTGATGATGAAATCGCATTAAAAGAACTTATCTTGTTAGTCAGTGAAGCGACAAATCGCGCTTCTAAATCTCTTGCTAAAGGGATTAAGGATGCGGAAAGTGTACTTGCTGAATTGAGGGCTGCACATTGAGCGTTATTAAAGATGCAATTGAAGCAATGAAAGAGGTTGTTCTTCTTTCTGACAAAGTAGAGCGCGCAGGTAAAACCCTTACAGATATATCGCAAGAATTACGCGAGCATGATCGCAGGTTGATTGTGATTGAAACAACGATTGATATTGCCAAGCATCAAAGAAGGCTTAACGAAACAAAATAGAGGACAGCAATCATGGAATATCCGGATGGAAAGCCCTCCCCAATTATAAACTTCTTAAGAATCTATACCAAGCAAGACCGCTACAGTTGTCATTGATGCAATAACCTTAGACTCGGCTCGTCGCTTGCAATACAGGCTGGAAACCCAGATAAACCAGCATACTAGGGACCTACGTAAGTGACAAAGAAAAGAATACCCGGCAGTAAACTATTTAAAATTGGCTCTCTCTATCAATGGGCTTTGTTGAGTTTTGTTATTGTCACCCTCCCCTTGGTTTTTGCAATTATTCATACAGTTTTAGCAGTAACTGATTACACCGAGAAAAGTCAACAGACATTGTTCCAGACAGTTAAAGCCACAGAAAGTAGCCGAGTTATTCTTGCGCGGTTGATTTCAATGGAACGAAGTATTCGACAATTTCAGGTATTGGAAGAACCAGAACTTTATAAAACCTACCAAGAGCATCGAAATAAATTTATTGATATTCTCGAAACATTAAATACCAAAGGACTGGATGATAGCCTGGCCAAAAAGTTACGAGCACTACATCAAAATGAAAACCAATTATATCTGACTATTTTAGAGGCAAAGGATAAAAAGCTTAAGTTGGAAAAGACTCATTTAAAGGCCTTTGATCCTTTAACCAAGCAAGCCAGAATATTAATAGCTGAAGGAGAGAAAAAACTGGGCATCGAAGCAGATGCTTTATCAAAAACAGCTAAACAAGTTCGAATCAATCTAATTTATTCAGCTTTAGCGAGTATTCCCTTGGCTTTATTATTAGGATTTATTTTCGTACATTTATTGACCCGACCCATTAAAAAAATTGGTCAGGCAATTCGAAACTTAGGTGAAGTTGGGTTTGACCAGGCTATAGCAATTAAAGGTCCAAAAGATTTGACAGAACTCGGTCAGCATCTTGAATGGCTTAGGCAGAAACTAAATCGACTGGAATCTGAAAAACAACAATTTATCAGGAATATTTCTCATGAGCTAAAAACACCGTTGGCTACCTTAAAAGAAGGAACTGATTTGTTAGCAGAAAATGTTGTCGGCGAACTTAATACTGAGCAGAAAGATATTATTCACTTAATGAAAATGGGCAATATCACTATCAATGATTTGGTTGAAAATCTATTGGAATACCAAAGAGCCCTGTCCACACAAGTTGATTTGAATGTTACTACTTTTGAATTGGTGCCATTAATTCATAGGATTCTTCATGAATACCAATTACCGCTTAAAAGTAAAAAAATTACTGTGAACAGTAATCTCAACAGAACTAAGATTATGGCTGATTATGACAAGTTAAAAATTATTGTTAGTAATCTTTTCTCCAACGCACTTAAGTTTTCACCAGAGAATGGTACCATCGGATTAAGCTTATATTCAGACGACAATGCCATACTGCTTACCATAGAAGATCAGGGGCCAGGAATACCTGAAGACATACAACCTTTAATTTTTAAAGATTTCTATCAAGGTAGCTCACCTCTGGCTTGGAAAATCAAAGGTTCTGGTTTGGGGCTTGCATTGGTGAAACACTACCTTGAGGCCCATAATGGTTTAATCGAATTATTAGCAGCCACTAACGATTATTGTGGCGCCCGATTTTCTTTGCGATTACCAAAAAAATGGAACAACTCTAATGAAACTGCTCTTTAAGCTATTTTTTTTCTTTCTGGTTTTGGGTAGTTCGGGTTGTCAGTTACATGTCACCGATCAAGAACCTCCCATAATATCTTCTGAGCCAGTAAAGCAAGATAAACTTTATTCTCTATTAATACAAGGAAAACGATACCAACAATTCACCAAGTTACAGCAACAGGCCGAATGTACAAAGCTAAAACATGATTATCAAATACAAGCCCACTGGCATATTGCCTGGTTGTTGGTCTATGCATTAAATGATGATTTTAAATGCCTTAGCCTGGATGAAACACTTGACTTATTGAATGCTATTCAGACCGCTCAGAATAGTAGCAACCCATTATTGTGGTTGAATAACAATCAGATTGAATTATTAAATGATCTTGATAAACTCCAAAAAAAGAGTAACACCTTACGCAGAAAATTAAAACAAGCCCAAAAACGGCTGAAGAAATCAAATTCAAAAATACAGGCCTTAAAAGCGATTGAGGCCAGCATCAACAAAAAACTGAGCAATGAGCGAGCAAATCAACAATAATTTTCAAGGACAAAGAATCTTACTGGTTGATGACGATCCCAGTTTACTTAAATTACTTGCAGTCCGCCTCCGCGCTACTGGTCTTGAAGTTAAAACTACGGAAAGTGCGGAACAAGCAATCCCCCTAATTCCAACATACCTCCCACAACTGGTTATTTCTGATTTAAGAATGGCAGAAATGGATGGTCTTGCTTTATTCAATCATTTACAAGAGCAGTACCCTACCCTGCCCGTTATTATTCTTACTGCACATGGCACCATCAAAGAAGCCGTATCTGCAACCCGTCAGGGTGTTTTTGGTTTTCTAACCAAACCGTT
>JAUXDP010000268.1 GCA_030618325.1 Methylococcaceae bacterium
AATCAGAATGCCGAATTCGATAAAAAACTGGCTCAAGAGGAAGTCTGGATTAGGCAAGGGGTTAAAGCTCGGCGGACTAGGAATGAAGGCCGGGTTAGGGCATTAAAAAAATTACGGGCAGAAAGATCGGAGAGGCGAAATTCAATAGGAACTTCCAAATTGGCTCTGGAGCGAGGTGAGTCTTCAGGAAAAAAAGTGATAGAAGTCAAAAATATTAGTTTTTCCTATCAAAATAATGTGGTTGTTTCTGATTTTTCTACCAACATTCAGCGCGGAGATAAAATTGGTCTTATCGGTCCGAATGGTGTGGGAAAAACCACTTTACTAAAACTATTACTGAAAGAATTGCAACCAGATTCAGGAACGGTTGAATTAGGAACACGCTTGCAAGTCGCCTATTTTGATCAGTTACGAGAGCAACTTGATCCAAACATCACTGTTGCTGATACGGTCGCTGACGGTAATGAGTTTATTGAAATAGCAGGGAATAAAAGGCATGTGATGTCTTATTTGGGTGATTTTTTATTCGCTCCGGCCCGAGCCAGATCGCCCGTTAGCAGTCTGTCGGGAGGTGAAAAAAATCGTTTGTTTTTAGCCAAGTTGTTTACCAAGCCTGCCAATTTAATCATTATGGATGAGCCGACCAACGATCTGGATATTGAAACCCTTGAGTTATTGGAAGACAAACTGGTTGGCTATGATGGTACCTTGTTCCTGGTCAGTCATGATCGTGCTTTTCTCGATAATGTTGTCACTAGTGTGCTGGTTTTTGAGGGTGATGGCATTATTAATGAATTTGTAGGAGGCCATGCCGATTGGTTGCAGCATCGAAAACAAACGGATATTCCTGAAAAAGCCAAGAAAAAACAGCCTATTGCCGAATCCCAATCTAAGCCAAAAAAGAAAAATCTCAGTTACAAAGAGCAAAGGGAATTACAACAATTGCCAGAATTAATCGAACAACTGGATACAAAACAGGCTGCCCTGACTGAGCAGATCAGTGAAGCCGATTTTTATCGACAGGAACAACCTGTTGTTAATAAAGTTCTTGAAGAATTAAAACAAGCCGAAAAACAGTTGGAGCAAGCTTATCAACGCTGGGATCAATTGGAGTCATTGGCTGATGAAGAAGGCGTCGGGTAATGAATCTCAACGTGCCTGATATCGGCGGTTTCATGTAACAATTTATTGAGCCGGCAATAAGTTTTATCAACGCCTTGATGTAAACAAATAACATCTCCGAGGGCGAAAAATTTGCTGCTAAACATAATGCTATCGGGCTTATTCAAGGATTTTATACCGGGAAGAAAAAGGGCCCAAAAAGTATCGGTCAATTTGTGTTGTTTAGAAATACACAGCGCTTGAGCTTCCAAAGCCATTAACTCGATGCCAAAATTAATACCCCCATTTGGAGCTTTATTAATTCTGCGGATTAAACCGATTTCGATTCGTTCATCTTCGTTATTGGTGAATCCAATCAACTCATCGATATTGGTTCTGACTTGATGGCCGTTCTTTAGCATCATGCTATAACCATTAATACTGCTATTGTTGACCACAAATTCACCAAGTTTTAATGAATCATCCTGATTAGCAGAATTGCCAGTGACAGACCAGATATTGTCGCTAGAAGCGATATTCTTACGCGTGGTAAAAATCTGATTAATTTTTTTGTCATGTGCAACACCGGTTTTCAGGGTATTCCACATTTTTTGCACAAGTTCTTCACCCTCAGGCAAAAGTTCAAGGCTTGGCTCTGTCCAGATGCCGGCAATTCTGGGGTCGTATTCAGTAATTTCCATTTCATCTGGGGTGGTTTTGCTTTCACTGTTACGAAGATATTGTACTGAATCGCTAAAGCCAATAACGCCATATTCAGATTTATCTTCCTTAACTCGAGTAAACTTTCTTGTTTGAGTTGAGCTGAGCGTTTTCAGTATTTTAATTAATAAAGTAATCTTGACTGAGTGCATGATATCCGTACCAGAAGGCTGTTGTTGAATATCATCCTTAATAGCCTTGGCAACATTTACCGCAGAAAAATAACGAAGGTTTTCTAGCTTCGATTTGCTGACGTTAATCAGTTTCGCTGGAGCTTGGTCCTGACTGACATCGAAAGCGGTATAGAAAGTCGCTTGTTTTTGATTGATGATTTCTCTTATCAAGGATTTTTCACCATAATCACTCAAGAATTGAAAAACAGTTTTCATCTCTCTGGGCTGTAATTGATTGCTACCACATTGAAAAAAGCTGAGAATTTGTTTGAAAATTTGGTCAATTCGGCCTAAAAAAACACTATTTCGGTAAACATCGCATTCAAGGATGTTTAATCTTTTCGCCTGCTGGTAAAAATGGTAATTTAATTTCCAGTAATCCTTGTAGGGTGCTTCGTAAGCCATGGAAACATAGAGTAAAACATTGCCCAAAGATCTTAAGCCGCTATAAATGGCAAGGGCATTTTCATCGGATGACAATTTTTTTTCTGAAAGACACAACGAAAAACCTTTTGCTACTTCTCCGTAAGCCCAGATTATCAGAGCGATATGATCGGCTTCTTCTTGGTTTAGGGGGAATTCGGCGTCAATAAATTTTTTTTCAATGGGCTTGGAAAATACATCCAGATAATTGCTAAGAGACGCTACTGCCATGAATCGTTTCAGAGGCTGTAAATCTGTACTGTTCAGGATTTGTAACGCGTTTAGTAATTGAGCGCATGAAGAATAGGCCTCTCCGGCAGGAAGACCTTGTAACCACGCTTCGATTTTTGATTTAGAAACAGTAAAAGGTAGTTTGGTCTGATTTACTGCTGGAGCAGATTCAAAAGTTGATATTTCCATGGGTCAAAAAATTAAGAGTTGTGCCAAGTTACGATTTTCTATAATCTGGTGTATTATTAGTATATAAGTGCTTATTTCTAAGCATAGCCTAATTTCGATTTTTCGATTACTTCATATTTACAAAAAACAGATTATTTTCAGGAATTAAATTGTCGATCTTTAATAAAATTTTGAAAGGGAAGAAGAATGATAAACGGGTTTCTAAAGAAGTTCCTTTAGACACACTAAAAAAGTTAATTCCAATTCGAAATCTGAGTGAAGAGAAACTTTTGGCTTTCGATTTAACTAAGCAGGCCGAATTTTTACCGAAAAATGTCACAATCTTTGAGCTGGGTCAGGCTGCAAGTACAGTTTACTATTTACTGGAGGGAACGGTTGAATTAGCAGATGCCAATGGCAAAAGCTATGAAATATCAGCGGGTACAGGAATGGCCAATTTTCCTTTATCTGGTGGTACAAAACCCGCTACGACAGCAACTACAAAAACGAATTGTTATCTGTTAGCGGTCTCGCAGAAGATAATGGCCAGCGGACAGGTGGATTTACAAAAAAAACAGCATTTGGATTTTCCTCCAAAATTAGCTGAATCTGAGCTTATCCAGGCTTTTTCTCAGCATTATTCAGATGATGAACTGGAAATTCCTTCTCTACCCAAAGTGGCGATGAGATTGCGTAAAGCAATGGCGAAGGATATAGGTATTGCTGAGGCTGTGGAAATTATCCAGCTTGATCCGGTCATTTCGGCCAAATTAATAGAAGTAGCAAATTGCCCGCTCTTTATTACAAAATATCCTGCAAAAACTTGTTTTGAAGCCGTTAACAGGATAGGGTTGAATGCGACAAAAAATTTGGTAACAACGCTTTGCGTGAAACAAATATTCCAATCAAAAAATCCATTTATCAAAAAGCTGATGGAAAAGATTTGGAAGCAAAGTATTTTTGTTTCTAGTATCTGCTTTGTTTTAGCAACTGAAGCGAAGCACCTGAACGCCGATGAAGCCTTACTGGCCGGTTTGGTTTGTGATATAGGGTTAATTCCTTTTTTGGATTTTGCTGCCAATCTTCCTGATGACTATTATACAGAGCAGGAACTTAAACAAGCTTTGCCCTACGTACGTGGTCCGGTAGGCTCTACCATATTGCAGAAATGGGATTTTCCTGAAGAATTGATTAATATCCCCTCATATGCTGATGACTGGTATCATAATAAAAGCAAAAAGCTGGATTTGACGGATATCGTCATTTTGGCGCGACTACATAGCAAGATTGGTAGGCGAGACATGACAGGGTTGCCCCCAATCACCTCGATACCTGCTGCTAGCAAGCTAACAAATGTGACGCTTTCACCTGAAAATTCCCTACAAATCATTCATGAAGCCAAGCATAAAATAAATGAAGCATTGAAGGTTTTTTGAGTCATATTCGTTACACAT
>JAUXDP010000083.1 GCA_030618325.1 Methylococcaceae bacterium
ATACTCGCTTAACCGAATGGGTGAAGCTAAGATTTTTTCAAAGCACTGTGAAACCAATTGCTTGCACTAGTGTCCGCGCCCAACTGATCTTTCTAGGTTAATAGACTCATTTTAATAAATAATTGAGCAAAATAACCTGCTACCTTTTTATATAAAATAAATGGGGCTATGCCATATGGAGTGGGTAATTTATAATTGATACATTCTAAATAATATTTCTCATAGAGATAATGGCGGCTCAACTTTGACTTAACAGATATTGGAAGTTGGTAAATTAAAAAGCCGTAATTTATGTAACAATTCTCTACCTAATAGGGCATAACAATTGATTAATTACTTCTGTAGATTACCTCTTTTTATTATTTTAATGTTGCTATCTTTTTCCGTTTCATCAGCAATGACAAGCTGTAAAATTTCTTACAACCTAAAAGGCTGGTCTTTTTTTTACAAAGAATACATAGGAGCTGGACATATTAATTGCAAAAATGGTCAGAGTTCCAATGTAGTCATCGTGTCCAGAAGCGGTGGTATATCGATGGGTAAATCAGAAATTTACAAAGGTGAAGGAGTAATTAGCGCGGTCTATAGCATTAATGAAGTTTTCGGTACGTATATAGGTTTAGACGTCCACGCTGGAGCGACTAAATCTGTTGAAGGGCGTGTCATGACTAAAGGTGAAATTTCACTCGCCTTATGGGGCATGGGTCGTGGATTTGATTTAGGGATTACGGTTGGAGCTTTTTCCATCCTACCAAAATAATTAATTCTAATGGCTTGTATTCAACAAAATACGAAATAATTGTTGTTCAAAATCTTTAATTCTAGGCCTGCCTTTTCCCAGATAAATTTCGGATTTTCTCAACTAAAGCAAATCGACTTTCTGACTTCGGTACGCGATTGCTCATCAGATAGGGCATCAATTCCGTGTCTTCCAAATTTAACAGTTCTATGAATTCAGCCTGTTCATCCTTGTCCGCCTGGTTAAAGCAGGCTTCAAGATACCTTGTCAACAGAATATCCAGCTCCAACGTTCCTCGGCGGCACTGCCATTTTAACTTTGACAGTTCGCTCATAAATTATTGTCGTTGGATAAGCAGCTTTTTAGTTTCTGCGATAGCTTTTGCAGGATTTAATCCTTTCGGGCAGGTATCGGTACAATTCATAATGGTATGGCAACGATACAATTTGAATGGATCTTCCAATTCATCCAGGCGTTCTCCGGTATTTTCATCGCGGCTATCGACTAACCAGCGATAAGCTTGCAACAGGATGGCCGGACCTAAATAACGATCACTGTTCCACCAATAACTGGGACAACTAGTTGAGCAACACGCGCACAATACACATTCATAAAGTCCATCCAGTTTGGCTCGATCTTCCTTACTTTGTAGACGTTCCCGATCTGAAGGTGCAGGCGTTTGAGTTTCTATCCAAGGTTTGATTGATGCATACTGGGCGAAAAAATTCTCCATATCGACCACTAAATCTTTAATGACAGACATATGAGGTAACGGAAATATTTTGATAGTGCCCTCATAGTCTTTAATCGCCTTGATACAAGCCAAAGTATTTTTGCCATTAATAGTCATCGCACAAGAACCACAAACACCTTCACGACAAGAACGCCGAAAAGAGACGGTCGAATCGATTTCGTTTTTTATTTTGAGTATGGCATCTAAGAGCATGGGGCCACAATCATCAAGGTCTACCTCATAGGCATCGATGCGCGGGTTTTTACCGGAATCGGGGTCCCAGCGGTAAACTTCAAATCGGCGAATATTGGTTGCACCTTTTGGAGCTTTGAAGGTTTTCCCTTCTGTTAGTACTGAATTTTTGGGTAATGTAAACTCAACCATTTAATAAACCCTCTCTTTAGGTGGAATCACTTCAACCTCATCTGTCAACGTGTACATATGCACTGGCCGATATTGAAATTTAACCTTGTCATTTTGCAAGCTAACTAAAGTATGCTTCATCCAGTTCTCATCATCACGTTTGGGGAAATCTTCCCGCGCATGACCACCACGACTTTCGGTACGATGGCCTGCGGAGGAAATGGTAACCTGCGCCTGGCTAAGCAAGTTATCAAGCTCCAGCGTTTCTACCAGGTCGGTATTCCAGATCATGGATTTATCGGAGACATGAACATCCGCAAATGATTTCCTGACATCTTCCATAGCCTTGATTCCTTCTTTCAACGTATCGCCGGTTCTGAAAACTGCGGCTTTGGTTTGCATGACTTTTTGCATATCTAAACGAATTTCTGCTGTTTTTCGACTACCATTGGCATTACGAATGTGATCAAAACGGGCAATCGCCTTATCACAAGCATTTTCAGGCAGAGGTTTCTGTGCTGAACCAGACTTGATGATTTCGGCACAGCGAATAGCGGCAGAACGACCAAAAACGATCAAATCCAGCAATGAGTTAGAACCCAAGCGATTGGCACCGTGCACAGAAACACAAGCAGTTTCCCCGATAGCCATTAATCCGGGAACAACTTTATCAGGGTCTTTGCCTTTCAAAGTCACGACTTCACCACGGTAATTAGTCGGAACCCCTCCCATGTTGTAATGTACGGTAGGTAAAACCGGTATCGGCTCTTTGGTCACATCAACCCCGGCAAAAATCCTGGACGTTTCGGCTATCCCCGGTAATCGTTCATGAATAATGGCAGGGTCAAGATGTTCGATATGTAAATACACATGATCTTTATTTGGACCAACACCGCGACCTTCATTTATCTCAATAGTCATTGCGCGACTGACTACATCTCTGGAAGCTAAATCTTTTGCAGAAGGTGCATAACGTTCCATAAAACGTTCGCCTTCGGAATTAGTTAGATAACCACCCTCGCCTCTCACTCCTTCGGTGATCAAACAGCCAGAACCATAAATGCCAGTGGGATGAAATTGAACAAACTCCATATCCTGCAATGGTAAACCTGCTCGTAACACCATCGCATTACCATCGCCAGTAACGGTATGTGCAGAAGTACAAGAAAAATAACTACGGCCATAACCACCAGTGGCTAACACTGTCATGTGCGCTTTAAATAAATGTAATGTACCATCATCAAGACACCATGCCAAAACCCCGCGGCATTCGTCACCATCCATAATTAAATCCAGAGCAATGTATTCAACATAAAACTCGGCATCATGCTTTAAGGATTGCTGATACAAGGTATGCAAAATCGCATGACCCGTAACATCAGCAGCAGCACAGGTTCGTTGCGCCTGATCTTTACCGTAATGGGTGGACATACCGCCAAATGCGCGCTGATAGATTTTACCTTCCGGAGTTCTGGAAAAAGGCACACCGTAATGTTCCAGTTCTATGATGGCAGGGATGGCTTCGCGGCACATGTACTCAATCGCATCTTGATCACCCAGCCAGTCAGAACCTTTCACGGTGTCGTACATATGAAAGCGCCAGTCATCTTCTCCCATATTACCTAGCGCAGCACTAATGCCACCTTGTGCTGCCACGGTATGACTACGGGTAGGAAATACTTTGGTAATACAGGCAGTTTTCAGGCCTTTTTCCACCATACCAAAAGTTGCTCGCAAACCGGCACCACCTGCACCCACAACAACAACATCATGCGTATGTTCAATAATTTTATATTCTGAATCCATTAATTAACCTGCAACTATAATACGGAATACGGCAATCAACGCTGCCAACCCCAGAAAAACGAAACCAAGATTTGCCCCCCAGATAGCGACAATTTTCCACCATTCTGAAGAAACGTAATCTTCAATCACCACTTGTAAGCCTAATGCCGCATGATAAAAAACCGCCAAAATCCAGAACACGATACACGCGGCATTAAAAGGTGATGCCAACCAAGCTACCGTTTCCTGGTAAGGCGCATTAAAACTTAAATCGAGCAACACTATTAACCAGAATGTTAAAGGAATTAAAGCAACGGCGGTCACTCTTTGCAGCCACCAGTGATGAGAACCAGCTTTTGCAGAGCCAAGCCCGCGTACTCTGGCTAAGGGGGGTCTAAAATCCATAACTCTCTACCTAAATAAAAATAAATGTAAGAACTGTCAATGTAAGCGAAGCAATCAACTCATAAATTGCATATTGATCCATAGTTTCCAGATCAAAACTTTTTCCAACATCCCATATTAAATGCCGAATCCCGTGGCAAAAATGAAAAAATAGCGCGTAAATAAAACCCCAATAAACCAATCTTACCAACCAGCCATCCAAAAACCCTTGAATATCATTATAAGCTTGCTCACCCCCAGCAATTGCAGAAACAATACAAACGAATAAAATCAAGCCAAAACACAGCATGACTCCAGTCATTCGATGGGTAATGGAGATGATGCCAGTCAGAGGCAGCTTATAAACTTGAAGATGAGGGGAAAGTGGTCTGCTATTGTTCATTTTAATTCTGTTTCATTAATAATAATTTCACCACGAAGAACAAGAGGTTTTAATCTCTTTTCCTTCGTGTCCTTAGTGGTAAATAAAAACGTTAAAAATCTACACATCGGCCATTTTTTTCCCAATCGTCATAACGGGTTGGCTCAGGGCCCTTTCTCCCACCAATTTCTTTTACCTCTTTTTGGGGTTTTTCGGAGTCCGGAAATGATAAATTAGGATCCGGTTGTTTGTTTGAATCTTTTTGTGTTTGTTTATTCATAATTGCGGACTGCACGATTTGGTTCGCGAAAGAAGACCAAATAACGTTGTTGGGTTCTATTATAAGCCTAAAAGAAATAAGGTATTTATCTATTTTAAACTAATTACTAATAAAGAGTATTCCTGAATTCAAGCAACCGTGTTGCGGTATGCTCATATTCAAACGCCGCAACTCTTTCAACATAACGTATTTCGGTAAATCTTCGTCCAAGAAAATTAATTTAATCGAATGCTTTTTTAGTAAACTTCAAACGCTTGACTGTTAATGGTATGCCATTTTTTGATTTTAATGTCATGTGAGTGATTGGGTCTATATTTACGCCGGGCTTCAGTTTAAATTCAAAAGTTACTACAAACAAAGCAATAATTGTTGTTATTTCCATTCGAGCCAGATGCATTCCAAGGCACAAACGTTTACCCCCTCCGTAAGGATAAAATGAGTATCCCTTATTTTTTCTTTCAATAAATCTCTCTGGTCGATATTCGGATGGATTGTCCCAAAGGTCAGGATGTCGATGAGTTACATACATGGAGAGTATGAGTAATGCCTTTTCTTTCAGTTTATACTGACCTAATTGAGTGTCTTTTTCAACATCACGAGAAATTACATATGCTGCCGGAGCTAACCGCATGGCCTCATCAATCGCAGCATTAAGAAAAACAAAATCGTCTAAATCCTCATGAGTAATTTTCTCAAGGCTAGGCCAGCACCCCAAAACCTCTTTTCTTGCTCTTTCTTGATAATTTGGGTGTTTAGCTAAATAATATAAGACCCATAAAATAGTACTGACAGTCGTATCTTGCCCAGCAAAATAAAGAGTGAACAATTGATCCCTAAGTTCTTTTGCGGTCATAAATTCTGCGAATAAGGGTAAAAGCCCACCTTGTTTATCATCTGTTTGACTACTAGATAACTTTCTAATGCTGGTGTCTATTGTTTTTAATGCTTTTTTATATTTCAAATTGCCGGGTGTCGGTAATTTGTTTAACAATCCATTAAATATAAATGACTTGAGGCCATGGCTGGCTAATTGTTCGCTTACAGAATCAATGGCACTAATGGCTTTTTTTGATTCCTCATTTTCCAGACCAACGCCAAATAAAATGCTACTCATAATACTCTGCATTAAAGGTTGCATTAAATCTTCGGCATTTAGCTCATTTATTTGACCGTCAATAGCTTGAATATGGCTTAAGGATTCTTCTACAACTAACGAAAACCAGTCTGTTACTTTAGATTTTTTAAAAAAAGGCTGTAATTGTTTTCTTTGTAATTCCCAATCTTCCCCATAACTATTGAACAACCCATTGCCAAAAAAAGGATAAAAGGTTTCAGAGAATCTTTTTTTTGAGTATACCCCTGTCCGTTCTTCTTTAAATACTTGCGCAATATCGTCAGGATGACTGACTAAGTAATTAGTAAAGCCAAGCAATTTATATTGTGCAATATCTCCATATTTCTCACGAATAGACTTTAAAAATTTTAATGTATTCCAACCCACAAAGGGAAACGAATTAACTATCGGTAATCCTAGAGGTCCGTCAGGTTCACGAAGATTATTGAAAGGGCATTTGTTTTCACTCATTTTGAAATCTCATTAGCGCTTATCCACAACGGCTTCTATTTTCGGGTAGTCTTTTAGAAGGCATTTGTATTTCATGCACGAAAAATGTAATGATTTTCTTACTCAATCAACAATATGTCTACCGAGTATATAACTTTCAGACTGCATCTCAATCAATCGTGAAACGGTACGTTCAAACTCAAAGGAGCCATCACCTTGCATATAAAGTTCTTGCGGCGCAACTTCAACCGTGCAAATTAATTTAACCTTATGCTCATAAAGTGCATCAATCAGTGTTGAAAAACGCTTGGCTTCGTTACGTTTCGCTACGCTTAATTTTGGAATATCAGTAATTATAATAGTTGTAAATTCATTGGCAAGCTCAAGGTAATCAGCCGATCCCAAGGGTTGTTCACAAAGTTCAGAAAATGAGCTTAAAGCAACATCACCATGTACCGCAGCAAGTGTTATTTCCCTGCCTTTTACACATATTTTTCCTGGCTCCTTTGCAGCAAATGCGGTAAGTTCATCATAACTGTTTTGTATAAATGCATCAGCCTGCGTGTCTATGGGAAAATAATATCGAGTCTTTAATTCATGTAGATGTTTTAGTCGATAGTCTTCTTTTGCCACCAAATCAACCGTTATACAAACCTCAAGTAGTAAATTTATAAACGGTACAAACAAATCCCGTTGTAAACCACCTAGGTACAAATTATTTGGGTGGCGATTAGAAGTAATCACGACTACAAGACCTGAAGCAAACAGCTGTGTGAATAAGCGCCCCAGAATCATGGCATCGGCAATATCGGTAACATGAAATTCATCAAAACAAAGCAACAAGGTTGATGCTCTTATTTTTTCAGCCAGAGACAGAATCATATCACCTTCACTCTTTTGCTTGCGCCACTGATGAACAAATTCATGCACCTCCAACATAAAGGCATGGAAGTGAACACGCCGTTTTTGTTCTACGGGACAAGCCTCGTAAAATAAGTCCATGAGCATCGACTTGCCACGACCCACATCCCCGTGTATGTACACGCTTTTGATCTCATTTGGAGCGGGAGAAAACAGCTTTTGTAGTTGAGACTTTTCTTCATATTGCAAATGCTCAAGCAAATTGTCTTGAAGATTTTGTAAATGTTGCAAAACTTGAAGCTGTGCCGGATCATGTTGAATATGGTTCTGTTCAACTTGTTCTTGATAAATTTTAAGTAACAATCTACATCATCCTTGAAATATCTTTGAGTAAATCTCCAGGTTGTCGAAATTTGGTAGCTTATGAATTTCCACTTTGTTGTTGAGTTGCCAGGTAGGAGGGGCTTTAGCCGCGATTTGAACGAGTCGCGGCTAAAGCCCCTCCTACAGCTAAACAGCAGTTTTTTCCTTATAACTGTCAATCTGGTCAAAATTCAAATAGCGATAAGTATCTTCAGCTGAATCACTCAGTTTTCCGGCATATTGCATATACTCATCCCGGCTGGGAATCTTGCCTAAAATGGAACATACGGATGCTAATTCTGCCGATGCCAAATAAACATTAGCGCCATTCCCCAAGCGGTTTGGAAAATTTCTGGTAGATGTTGAAACCACCGTTGAACCTTCAGCTACACGTGCCTGATTGCCCATACACAATGAGCAACCAGGCATTTCAGTTCTGGCACCCACTTTGCCAAACGTACTATAATAGCCTTCTTCAACTAATTGGGTTTGATCCATTTTCGTGGGTGGCACTACCCATAAGCGGGTTGGTAATTCGCCCTGATGCTGTTCGAGTAATTTACCAGCTGCGCGGAAGTGGCCAATATTAGTCATACACGAACCGAGAAAGACTTCGTCTATCTTGGTGCCAGCAACATCAGAAAGGGTTTTGACATCATCTGGATCATTGGGGCAAGCCAGCAACGGTTCCTTGATGTCATTCATGTCAATTTCAATGACTTCAAAATATTCAGCATCCGCATCTGGCTCGATTAATTCAGGATTTGCCAGCCATTCCTGCATGCCTTCAATCCGCCGTTCAATGGTGCGCGCATCGCCATAGCCTTCTGATACCATCCATTTCAATAACGTTATATTAGAATTGAGGTATTCTCGGATCGGCGCTTCATTCAGGCGAATAGTACAGCCTCCAGCGGAACGCTCTGCAGATGCATCCGATAACTCAAATGCCTGTTCGATTTTCAGATCAGGCAAACCTTCAATTTCCAGAATGCGTCCGGAAAATACATTTTTCTTACCTTTTTTCTCAACCGTCAATAAGCCACGTTGTATCGCAGCATAAGGAATGGCATTGACCAAATCACGCAATGTAATTCCTGGCTGCATTTTGCCGGTAAAACGAACCAATACCGACTCTGGCATATCCAATGGCATAACACCGGTCGCAGCTGCAAAAGCCACCAACCCTGAACCTGCCGGAAAAGAAATACCCAAAGGAAACCGAGTATGCGAATCGCCACCGGTACCCACGGTATCAGGCAGCAACATTCGATTGAGCCAGGAATGAATGATGCCATCGCCTGGACGCAAAGAAATACCACCACGATTCATAATAAAATCAGGCAAAGTATGCTGGGTACTAATATCAACCGGTTTTGGATACGCTGCGGTATGACAGAATGATTGCATTACCAGATCAGCCGAAAAACCCAGGCAAGCCAAGTCTTTCAATTCGTCGCGTGTCATCGGACCGGTGGTATCCTGAGATCCAACCGTAGTCATGTGTGGTTCACAATAGGCTCCAGGCCGAACACCTTTAACGCCACAAGCTTTGCCGACAATTTTTTGTGCCAGCGTATATCCTTTGTCACTCTCTTCGACATCAACTGGCCGCCGGAATATCTCTGATGTTTCCAATCCTAAAGCCTTACGCGCCCTGTCGGTTAAACCCCGGCCAATAATTAATGGAATACGTCCACCGGCACGCACTTCATCAAGAATAACATCCGTTTTCAAAGAAAACTCACAAAGAACATCACCACTATCGTGATGTTTGACCAACCCTTTGTAAGGATAGATATCTATTACATCCCCCATATTCAACCCAGATACGTCACATTCGAACGGTAATGCTCCTGAATCTTCCATGGTATTAAAAAAGATGGGAGCAATATTTCCACCTATACAAATACCGCCATCGCGCTTATTGGGAACATGGGGAATATCGTTACCCATATGCCATAACACTGAATTGGTGGCTGACTTTCTTGATGACCCGGTTCCGACCACATCACCTACATAGGCAACCGGAAAACCTTTTTCTTTAAGGTCTGCTATTTGTTGAATAGGTTTTGTAATTCCATCGCGCGGTATTTTCAACATAGCTAGCGCATGTAATGGAATATCGGGGCGCGACCAAGCATCTGGAGCCGGTGATAAATCATCGGTATTGGTTTCTCCGGTGACTTTAAAAACCGTGACGGTCATTTTTTCAGGCACTTCCGGCTTCGATGTAAACCATTCAGCATCAGCCCAGGATTGAATAATCTGGTGGGCATAGTTGTTTCCAGAATCCGCTTTTTCCTTGATATCATGGAACGCATCAAATACCAGTAAGGTATGGGACAAGGCTTTGGCTGCGATAGGTGCCAATTCATCGTTATCTAAAAAATCGATTAAAGGAGCCATGTTATAACCGCCCAACATAGTACCTAGTAATTCCGTTGCTTTAGCATCATCTAAAATAGGTGAATTTACTTCACCTTTTGCTATTGCTGCTAAAAAGCCAGCTTTAATATAAGCAGCGTCATCAACGCCTGCAGGAATTCTGTGGATTAATAAATCCAGAATAAAAGTCTCTTCTCCTGCTGGAGGCTGTTTGATTAACTCAACCAGTGCGGCAACCTGTTCCGCATCTAAAGGCTCAGGAACAACACCCAGTGCTGCTCGCTCTTCTACATGTTTACGATATTGTTCCAGCATCTTTTAATTTCTCACAAAGCGTCTACGATGGCATTACCCATTTCAATAGTTCCGGCTTTAGAATCGGCATTAAGATCAGGTGTAACATAAACACCTTCCCCTATGACTTTTTCTACAGCCAATTTAACTCGGTCTGCTGCCTGATGTTCTCCCAGATGATTCAACATCATGACCCCAGCCATAATCACAGCGGTAGGATTCGCCAGATTTTTACCTGTTATATCTGGTGCACTACCATGTACAGCTTCAAACAAAGCACAGTCCTCGCCAATATTAGCGCCAGGAATAAGTCCCAATCCGCCCACTAAACCTGCGGTTAAATCAGAAAGAATATCCCCAAACATATTGGTTGTAACCACCACATCAAACTGCTGAGGTTTCATCACCATGTGCATACAAGTGGCATCAATAATCATGGTTTCAAATTCGATATCGGGATAACGTGTCGCAACTTCTTTAGCGGTATCTAAAAATAATCCTTGGGTATATTTCAGGATATTAGCCTTATGACAAACGGTTACTTTTTTACGGTCATTATCCTGTGCATATTTAAAAGCGTATTCAATAATATTTTCTGACCCTCTTTTGGTCACAACAGCAAGACTTTCAGCAATATCCTTTTCACGGGTCAAGTAATGTTCAAGACCTGAATACAATCCTTCCGTGTTTTCCCTGACGATAACAATATCCACATCTTTAAAGGGCGTTTTAACACCTTTCCATATTTTTGCGGGTCGAACATTCGCATATAAATTGAATTTTCGACGCATTTCAACATTGATACTTCTAAAACCTTTACCTTCGAGCGTAGTCAAGGGACCTTTAAAGGCAACGCGATTTTTTTCGATAGAGGCTAAGGTTTCATCTGGCAAGGGACTGCCATGCTTTTCAAAGGCTGCCATCCCAGCATCCGCTGCTTCCCAATTAATTTTAACGCCAGATGCGTCAATAATCTTAACTGCCTCTTCCATAATGGAAGGGCCAATCCCATCACCTTTTATCAATGTCACATTGTGCATTGTTTATAATCTCCTGTACCTAATGA
>JAUXDP010000110.1 GCA_030618325.1 Methylococcaceae bacterium
TGTGATTAAAATCGTCAAAATGTGGAGAAAGCTAGGCGCATGGTACTGGATTGCCACTCAGAATCTGGAAGATTTTCCGGATGCCAGCAAGAAAATGCTGAACATGCTGGAATGGTGGGTGTGTCTGGTCATGCCTAAAGAAGAAGTCGATCAGATTGCACGATTCAAAGATTTATCAGAAGAAGAAATACAAATGCTGTTGGCACCTCGTAAATCACCGGGCCAATATGTTGAAGGGGTGATGCTAACGGATGAGCTATCCATGCTATTTAGAAATGTACCCCCGGCTTTAGCATTGGCATTGGCCATGACTGAAAAAGACGAAAAATCCAGACGGTACGCACTGATGAGAGAGCACAACTGTACAGAGCTGGAAGCGGTTAATTATGTCGTCGATGAAATTATTCAAAGCAGAGGCGTTAAATCATGCGCTTAGTCTGGTTATCCCTTAGTCTTTTGTGTTTCAGCTTTAATCTAAGAGCGGTCGAGCAACCTTATATAGAGGTAATCACCAGCGATAAATTTCCCATCAGTGGTATTCAGGATTTAAAAAATCAGGGCTTTAAAATCAAGGTACTCAATTTTGATGATAGCAAACGGATGATTGATAAACTAGAGTCAGGATTACCCAATAATGAGGCAGCTGCCAAACAAGCGATGCAGCAGCGCTTAAAAAAAATGGGGGATGAGACCCTCAAACGTTTATTCACAAAAGCTTTTCAGGCGGTCATCGTTGGTACACAACACGGGATTACGCGGTATCCGGCGGTCGTGTTTGATCGGGGACAATCTGTTATCTATGGCGTGACCAATATGCCTCATGCATTGGCACTCTATCATCAATGGCAGGCAAGCCAATGAAACGGATGAATGCCATAAGCAGAAACTTAAAGAAAATGCTGATCAGCATGAGTTTACTCTGTACACCCGTCATCGCCCAACAGTCTGATTGCCTTCAATTTACAGTCGTCGGGATCTGTTATTGGTATTACTATTATGGGAGTGATACGACGATACTCTATGGGCACTTTAATCCGGATGTGATCGTTAGTGTGACCAATCCCCAGGGGGTGGATAGAGCAGAAGACGGCGGATATCTAGCGGATACCCAGAACCGTAATCATCAGAATCTAATCTATCAGGATGCAAGAGCTGTGGGGCACCCCTTAACGGGTCGAATCTATTGCCCATCTAATACGAGTGCATTAAGGCCCTATTTTTTATCGGAGGTAGATATCCCTTCCTGGCGATGGGGTGGGTTGGACGTATTTACCTTAGCAGCAACGATTCCAGGATTGCGTGAAATAGGTCGGTGGCCTTTAAATACTTGGGGGGCCGTTTACCCACGAACCGGGTGGACTATTCAGCACTCAGAACCTAAGTCATCCGGCATTGTTGCTCAGCGGGTCGGGGATATTCTCACGAGGAGCCACGAACCGCATATCTATTCAAGCATTAAGGGTGATTTTGTTTTTGTTGAAAGTGACAAGATAACCTGGTCGCCGGGTAGTTTAGAGGAAAACACCAACGTGGAAGGGTGGTGGGAAGCATTGGAGATAAATTCAGATTCATCAGGCACATCCTTTGGACAGTGTTTACTGTTTGGTGAAAACGATACGCTATCGGCTAATGGATGGGGCGGTGGTCGTGTTGCAAAGAATGGTGAGTATTTGTACACCTTATGGCGGCCTTATACGTGTTGTGAGGTATCCGTTGGCGTTTTAATAAAGATCCAGATATCTCCCTATCCAGTTATTGTGATGACGAACTAAAAGCCATGAGAAAGAGCGCCCGGTATTCTATGAAAACAAATATTGCTTTAGTATTAGTAATAACGAGCGTCATTAATAATACGGCTGTTTACGCGGACTATGCGAATAGCGGCAATAGCCAGCTTTATTATCAAATAGGCGGGGCACGTTCGATTTCAGCACCTCTGAATAAAAATGCAAGCTCCAGCCCCTTAAGTGGATCACTGGAGTTAGGGTATGGTTATAGTTGCGGTAGTTTTAGTACGCTAGGTGGTATTGCCAATATTTTAAATAATATAGTGGATAACGTGATAACCGCAGTCACGGGGGCAGTTTCAGCTGCGATATCATCCTTACCCATGCTTATTTTACAACGGGTGAGTCCGGGTCTTTATGACTTGGTTCAAGGTTATGTCATTAAGGCTGAAGCCATTATTGCTCTGGCCAATAAAACCTGTGAGCAATACGAATCCGATATCAGGCAAGGGAAAAACCCTTATTCAGAATGGGCAGATGTCGCAAAAAATTTAGATTGGAAAATCGAAATGAGAAAAGCGAAATCCGGAGCAGACACCGATGTATACCAGGCCAAGAAGTCAGTGGAAGACGACAATGGTGAAAATGGCATTCCCTGGCTCGAAGGTAACACGGCAGGAGGAATATCAGGTGACGCCATTAAACCCACAGAAGATATTGTCAAGGCAGGATACAATCTCAGTTTAAACCGGAATGCAAATAGTAATACTGCACCAAGCGATCCTGATGAACATCGCCTGACGACGATATGGACCTCACCTGATGACGCAACCAGCTGGGCAGTTGATGTGTTGGGAGATACACATATTCGCACCTACAGCAACCACCCGATTGAATCAAGACCAGGACATGGATTGGCTCCTAAAATAGAAATCGAGAGGGAGGAAATATATACAAAACTTGAAAAACTGGTATCGGGTGAGACCGAACCCAATCTTGAAAATACAGCTGAGGCATCCAGCGATGCACTGTTAATTAATTACGATCTTATTAAAGCCATTCAAAATTTAGGACCTAGCGAAAGGTCAATGGCTATCAACAAATTAGCCTCTGAAGTGGCTATGTCTAAAACACTGGAAAAAGCGATGTTTGTCCGTCGGCTATTACTAACCGGCATTCGTGAACCTAATATTTCTCAAGTTCCACAGGCGATAGCCTATACCAAAGATGCCGTCGAAACGATTAATACAGAGATAGAGAATATTCTGTTCGAAAAGCGGATTCGTTCTGAGCTGGCTTCAAATACCGCCAGCATCATTTTATCACTGCAGGAGCGAACTGAAATACGTGGGAAAGCCAATATGCAAGAGCCTGATTACGATAGGAACCTGATTAAAGAGGGTGCAACCCAGGAATAAGGCATTCCATTTTATATGGGAAAAAATTACAGAGATGAGCATTCATAAAAATAATGATGATAAAGGAAAAAAAGCATTTCGATTGATCATGCTTGCTTTTGCGATCTGTACTTTGTTGGTAACCGTGCTTGTTTGCTTAATCACTTTCTTCTATGGATTTGACCCTATGGTATCAGGACATGAAACTGCGAAACCTTACTTGGCACTGTGGCGATTATTTATTTTTATCGTCATTATCGGTGGCTGGCATACGTGGATGAAGCTGCTTGCGCAATGGGCCGACCTAACACCGCAGCAACATCAATTTAATAGGCAATATCGTTGGCGTTTTGCTTTATGGCTAATCGTAATAGAAGCCTTACTGGTGCAAAATATTTTAGCAGATCTTGTTGATCTTTTTTTAACAGAGTCAGGGTAAGGGTATGAGTGTTTCTTCCTATCTGGAATTGTATTTAGCTATTTTTGGCTGGTACATGTTTGATGAGATATGGTTAGTACTGAAAGATACAGGTATTGCCTATTTACCCTTTATCGGCATGTTTATTCGGAATATCGCAGAACCTGTGAAAAGCCAGGAAGCAAAAGATGCCGCCGGAACATCACTTAGACGGATCGAAATCGATATTGCCGCTATGATGACCGTCATTATTTTGGCCGCTCAACCTATTTTGCCATTGAATTTTGCTGGACTCAATTATGTTAAGTCTTGTGGATCGGGCGGAGCGAAAGTATCGGCTGGAGACACAGGAACAACGTATGATACGTCATTCACAGCCGCATCGCTGGGTGGCGGGTCAGCAAAGGTTCCGATTTGGTGGTATGGCGTACTGGGAATTACTGGCGGGATAAACAATGCTATCATTCTTAGAATACCCTGTACTGCAGATATCCGGTTAGTGAAATATGAATTGAAGAATTCCAGGGTAAAAACACCGCGACTACGAAGGGAAGTACAAAAGTTTTTTAATGATTGCTACGGGCCTGCCATGTCCAATTATCTGGATAAAAATAATGTAGCTGCCACAGCTGATCCAGATGATCTTTATTGGGTAGGCTCTGAGCATTTAGTTGAAAACCTGTATCCACACTTACGCTCAAAAACCCAAATAGAAGGTTTTACCTACGATCCCAACCGTGATTATGAATACGATGAGAGAGTGGCTCCTCTTCCAGAGTACGGCGAACCCACCTGCAGTCAATGGTGGACAGGAAATGGCGGCAATGCTGGCAGTGGCTTGAAAGAGCGGCTTAAAGGACAAATCGAGCTACCTATACTGGATCGCCTAGCTGCACTTGTTTCATCAGATGAGAAGGCAGAAAAAATTGCGCTACGCACATTAATTGGCAACGAGAAGCAAAGCTTTAAGAAACTAGAGCGAGTTAACCCTTATGATACAGGGGGTCTTCTCAATAGTATGGCTGCAATGACCGCAGCAATAGGTGGCGTGTTAGAGTCAACCAGTTTTTTTCCAAAAATGTATTTACTCAAGATGGCTGCACCCATCATCCAGGCCATGATGTTGATGATGACTTATTTACTATTGCCCTTTATTTTGGTCTTTTCATCCTACAAGCCTGGGACCATGATATTTATGTCCATCGTGATCTTCTCGATCAAGTTCTGGACTGTTCTATGGGCGATTGCCCATTGGTTGGATGATAATTTATTAGTTGCGCTACGTCCTAACGGCGGATTGGATCTGGGGTATTTCATTTATAATAATGGCCTAACGGATACTGTCCTGAGTGAAATGGTTATAAACTTCACCACGGCTACTATGTATGTTGTTATGCCGTTATTTTGGACTAGCGCATTGACCTGGGCAGGGTATAGAGTTGGAGGTGCTATCACGGACACAAGTGATAAACTAAATAGGCCATCAGCTTCCGCTGGTGATAAAGGGGGGAAGAAAATAACAAAATAAGTGTGTCACACTAGATGAAAATTAATGAAATCCAAGGTCAACCTCATGTTGGTATTCTTCTTCCTTTTGAGCATAATAGTCATCGGCATCATTATAATTACCTTCCTCCTCATATTTGTACTCGCCCTCATTCCCCAGCAAGCCAAGCTTACCCATCGCAACCCATGCAGCAAAATAAGCAATGTATTGTAAAATGGGCAGTAAAAAAACTAACAAAACCACTGCCATTAAACATAACGTAACCATCCACCAGTACCGTTGCTCCGCGCTTTGCACAGTTTTAAACAGAACTTTGACAATAGTAAGCATTGATGTCGGGGATAAAGAAGTGCGCCAAATGAGCGCAATGACTGTCATCGGTACAGCCATAACCAGTGCAACGATACCACAAGCTGCCAAGTAGATTAACCATTCCGCAGCAACGGTGTCTGGTGCGAAAACCAGCAACACCACAACAGGTAAAGTCGCCAGACCACCGCCAAGTGCCAGGTATCTTCCAAGGCCGTTTACTTTGTCAGCCATAGTCCATGATTTAAGGGGGTGATCCGGGTAATGAGTTAGGCGCAGATTTAGCCGATAGATGGCCAGCACCAGGCCAAATGTCATGATGATGGCCAAGCCTAAAAATAATTCTTCCATTCTCTTCTCCCGTTTTTTATTTATGGATTCATTGTCGTATCTTGACGTAAAAAATATCTTTTTCACGTATCTTTTTGTGAAGTTATCCACAAAATGAGTGTGTAACCTTGTGGATTATATCCAGCACTAGCGCATCAGGCTTATGCTCTGGCTGGAAAATTATCAATTGTTTAATATTTAAACAATTGACGCTACACCTGATTTCTAGTTTTGTCAATTTGATTGGCGGCTCTGCCGAAATACAAGCTAAGTATTATCATTTTTTTCCAAGCTGATTTCCAAATCGTTTCAGCTGTTAATGAAAATTAATTCTCGCCTACGTCAACCGAATACTTATTTCCAATAAAGGGTTAAAGTACACCAGCTCAATTCGCATTTGCCCGTGCACCATCAAACGAACTGGAATCTGATTTTGATCAGAGCCCTCTTCATGAAATGGAACAAACTGAATTGGTGCCAGAATTTGAGGATGATCAAAAATGTCACGCTTGAGGATTCAATTTTAGGTGTCGTACAAAAGGCTTAATGGAACCGGTATAGGGGATCTATTGTCTTTTTTCCGATGAACCCTTTGTGGCTATCGTCTCTCACAAACCAAGAATGCCCTAAATAATTAGCATAGTTGCTTGTCAAGGTATTCCCCAGTGTAGTGGCTCTATTATTAGTTGTTGTATTTATATTTGCATCCTTATATTGTAAGGAATTCGCTACATTTTGAAATCGCTGAATTCGTATAATACGAACAAGCATTAATTGGGTTCTTCCGTGATGGTCTTCAGTAGGACGTGGGTTAAAAATGAAAAATTTGATGTTCAATGAGGATTACAGTAATGTTAATGGCAATAAATATCAATAATTGACATTAACTTGTTCGTGCTCCTGTTGTTTTTTTCAGTTATTGCGAAAGTTTGGACGATGATTAATAGCATTAAAGTTTCATTAAAAAATATTGCAAATATGTTATTGTCTATTCACTTTGGAAGATTATCTTGCTGGGATTGTAATATTATGGATGTGATTGAGAGAAACACTATGCAACGATTTTGCAACTCATTGAGACTGTATAATGACTAACTGCAACGTTTTGCAACGTTGTTTGATAGATTGGCAGGTTGTAAGTCATTGAATATTAATAAAGTATATAATGATCATGGGATTGTGATTCCGGTTGTCGCGGGTTCGAGCCCCGTCGTTCACCCCAATATTTTCAATAAGTTAGGGTGACTTTTCTTGAAAAGAGAAGTGCTCCAGTATTCTGTAATAGTGGTGGGTTTTCACTCAAATTGTCCCTAAAGCTGTTATTCAATATCAGCAATGCTGTCAGTTACATCAAAAAAAGAAATTCCAAAAAGGCCTACTTATGAAGGAATATTGCTTTTTGGTTTCCAGTTAAGTGTGTCTTCGAGTGTCTTGCGCAGTGGCAAAGTTTCCCAACCTAGCTCTTTTCGAGCTAGACCGGCATCGTACCAAGTATTTTTACCCCAAAATTCAATAATAGTAGGTGTTTGTTTAAGTGGGTTGCCTTTGATAAAGCTAATTATTCTAAGTAATGAGGAAACTAGCCAGGCAGGTATGGTAATTAAAAATCGGGGAGGCTTATTACCAGTGATGCTAGCTATTTCTTTAAGTAAAATATCTGACGTTACATTCTCACCACACAGAATATACCGCTGCCCATGACTACCTTTTTTAGCTGCTAATAGAGCCCCTCTGGCGTAATCACGGACATCAAGAACAGCGAAACCAATAGGTGCGGTGAATCGAAACCAGTTTTTAACCATAAGTTTTACCAATCTATTGGCCGGTGCTTTTACAAAATCATCAGGCCCCATTGTAAAAGCCGGATTGACGACGACGATGACTGGTAAATTTTTTCCTCCAGGTCTTTTAAGAGCTTCAAGTTCAGCTTCTCGTCGGGATAGGGCATAAGGTACATTACACCTATAGGTTTCCCAGTCGGCTTGTTCATCGAGGGGCTTGCGCTCAGGATTAAGTCCTACTGCCAAAACACTGCTACTTGCAACAACTCGTTTAACGCTGGCTTTTTCAGCAGCGTTAAGCACATTCTTTGTACCGATTACATTGACTTCGTACAGTTGTTTTTTTACATCCTCACTATCGCCAAAACCAAGACCAAACTTCAAGTGAAAAATAGTGTCGATTCCCTCGCAGGCTGCTTGTAAGGAATTTAAGTCGTTTACACTTCCTTGTACTTCATCTACATCCAGTTTACTCATGGCCTGATAGGCATTCCAATTTGTTAGCGCCGTTTTATATTCCTTTTTTGATAAGACATTTGGGTCGGGTTGAGTTTGTTCACCAGCTTCTATAAGAACACGAGGGCGAATACCTTTTTCATTCAATAGTTTGATAACGTGATAGCCTAAAAAGCGGGTGGGGCCGGTTACCAGAACCTTGTTCATGAGGTTTCGTGATGATGGGACATCGCCGGGAATTTGCATATCTTTTTCCATAATATCTCCCCCTTAATGGGTTATAATGCAGCAGGCAAAATCCAGCGCCTGTCGTTGAACCTAGAAACCGTGAGCAACTGATTATTCTAGGTTGAAGTGTACAGATAAGCTAAGTCTGATTCTACCCCTAATTTTAATAGCGAGTCAATCGCTTATGTAGGGAAAATGGCATCTGTGACCGCGCGAATATAGGTATTTACATCAAGCCTTTAACAGTATATTGCCCCTTTGTTTTTAATGTAATTTGAACCGGTATTTGCGTTTTATTTTCCCAATACCATCCGTGAGAGCCTGTAAACGGTGCTGTCAAGACACCATTGGACTGACTGTCCGTGGTTTCTTTAAAGCTTTTGAAGTATCCCGTAGTGTCACCTGCCGGTTCACCATGAAAATCGAAATATAACTTGGCACCATCGGTTGTCCAGGCGTATGTTAGTTCGGCATTTTGCTTAAGATGGAACTTATATTCTAACCCGGAAGCAGCAGGAACATTGATCACCACAACATCTAACCAGCCCTCTAATGGCTCACCAGGCGGACAGGAGAGCTTCTCTTTTGTATCCTGCTTCAGTGGCTTTGCTAGCACTGTCAAGCCCATCGCCTTGCCTAAACCGGTTGGATCGATACCGAATTCAGCGGGGCCAACGATAGTAATTAAAATAATAAATGCTAATAAAATAGCACTGATCGTGCTGATTATTAGCATTTTTAAGGACTGTACGGGTACATTTGAATCATTCATATATGTCACACATTTAGTACATAACTAGTCATTTGATAACCGAATAAAATTAAACCACTCGTCATTAATAAAGTATTAATGACTACCGAAAAACTATAATAGCTGTTAAATCTTCGCCAAAAATTTAACGCAATCAAAATAAATAATAAAGCCAAAAATTGACCAATTTCAACTCCGATATTAAATGCTAATAAGTTCTTCCATAAATCCTGTTTTGGCAATGAAAATTCTTGTAACTTTGTTGCCAAGCCAAATCCATGAAATAGACCGAAAATTAAAACTGCTGCTTTAGTATTGGGCTGAAAACCGAACAATCGCTGAAAACCTCCCAGGTTATCGAAACCTTTATAAATGACAGAGATTCCGATAATGGCATCTATCAAATAGGGGTTTACTGCAATATTGCCCAACACGCCAAAAAATAAGGTCAGGCTATGGCCTAAAGTAAACAAGCTGACATAAAGCAAAATATCTCGGGTACGAAATAGAAAGAAAATAACTCCAAGTAAAAATAACAGATGGTCGTAGCCAGTCACCATATGTTTTGAACCAATATATAGAAATGGCCCAATTGCCATTCCCTGATTATTCAGTAGAAACTGTTTGGTATTTTCATCGACTCCATGTCCGACTGCCACGGTTGGTAACAAAAAGATCAATGCTATTGTCAACATCGAACTTAAAAAAGAACTGTTATTTATTATTGGATTGATGTGATTCCCTCTTGTTCTGATTTTTAACATGGCTTGATGTCAGTAAAATTCAATTAAGGGCACCTCTATTAATTCATGACTGGCATCTACACGCTTAAAATATTCGATAACTGCGTT
>JAUXDP010000096.1 GCA_030618325.1 Methylococcaceae bacterium
CAAAGAAAATCTATCTGTTCAACTTGTTCTGCCATAATTTATCCTGAATGTTATTCGATTGTAATACGGTTAATTTCGTCGAGACTGGTGATGCCCTGGCGTATTTTTTCCAGGCCTGACTCACGTAAATCATTGACGCCATCTGCTTTGGCTTGTTCGGCCAGCTCGAGAGTATTCCCTCCCTCTAGTATCAAAGTACGCATTTTTTCACTGAGGGGCATAACTTGATAAATACCAACCCGCCCCTTATAGCCTTCATTACAGTGATCGCAGCCCATAGGGCGAAACATTTTTATAGTTCCCAGATCACTTTCTTTAAACCCATTTGAAAGCAACACCTCGTCTGGATATTCCACTGCTGTTTTACAATGCTCACATAAGCGACGACCTAAGCGTTGCGCCATAATCAGATTTACTGATGACACAATATTGAAAGGCGGAATACCCATTTGCACCAGCCTGTTCAGCGTTTGCGGAGCATCATTAGTGTGTAATGTTGATAGCACCAAGTGGCCAGTCTGTGCAGCCTTTACAGCTATTTCTGCGGTTTCAAGATCCCGTATTTCCCCTACCATAATAATGTCGGGATCCTGACGCAAAAAAGCCCTCAAGGTAGTAGCAAACGTTAACCCTGCTTTAGGTCTCATATTTACTTGGTTGATACCTTCTACAGTAATTTCAACAGGATCTTCAGCGGTAGAAATATTTCTACCAACACTGTTCAGCATATTCAAACCGGTATATAAAGAAACTGTTTTACCACTTCCTGTTGGCCCGGTGACTAAAACTAAACCATAGGGTTTGTTAATAGCATCGATAAATAATTTTTGTTGCTCTACTTCAAAGCCAAGTTTGTCAATACCAATTTGAGCACTGGTAGGATCCAAAATCCTTAGTACGATTTTCTCCCCAAACAAAGTTGGGCAACTATTAACCCTGAAATCAATGGAGCGATTTTTCGACAAAATCATTTTTATCCTACCGTCCTGGGGGACCCGCCTTTCAGCGATATCCATTTTCGACATCACTTTTATTCGGGAAATAATTCGACTGGAAATATTAGAAGGAGGACTGGCTGCCTCATAAAGAATACCATCACCTCTATAGCGAATCCGGAAGTTTTTTTCGAAAGGTTCCAAGTGAATATCCGAAACACCTTTTTTAATCGCATCCAGCAGTATTTTATTGACGTAACGGACAATAGGCGCATCATCAAGGTCCAGTGCATTATCATCTGCGTCCGGTTCATCGTCACCACCCATGATAGCCAGATTATCCAGATCTTCATCAAGCAAATCGGTCATCGTGGTATCAGCAGCATCAAGCGACTGCTCAATAGTAGTTAGTAACTTATCTTCCTCAACAAGAATTATTTCCGTGTTAAGACGAGTATGGAACTTGATATCATCTTGGGCACGAAAATTAGTCGGATCAGAAACTGCTAGATAAAGTTTGTTATCTCTTTTGAATAGAGGCAGGGCATGGTGCTGCCGGATCAGCTTTTCACTAACTAAGGATACAGGCAGCGACTCATGATCAATCGCATCCAGGTCAAAAAACGGCACGCCAAATTCAATAGAAGCAAAAGTCGCTATAGTTTTACTATCTACTATTTTATTACTAACCAGGTAGCTGATGAGCGGTGATTTTTGCTGTTGCGCCGCTTTAATATGCTTTTTCGCATCATCTTCTGTCAGAAGGTTTTCCTCAACTAAACATCGAGGTAAACCGCCAAATTGTATTTCTGATTGTGCCGTAGCCATGGATTATGTTTTCACAAGGTTGTACAGCAAATATAGATGATATTATCAGATTGTCTATGTTAGACCTTCTTTTCATGGAGAGCGTCGCAAAAGCTTTTACATTTTTATCCATCACCTTTGTGAGGATACTTCAAAGCGCTCCAATTTTTTCAAACTGCTGCTGAAGGTTTTGTAGAGAACCTTGAAGAGCCTTGAGCTTATCCTTTTCTTTATCGATAACTGCTTGTGGTGCTTTATCTACAAAATTAGGATTGTTCAGTTTGCCTTCTATTCGGGGAAGATCTTTTTTGATTTTCTGAATTTCCTTTTCCAAGCGAGCAAGCTCAGCCTCCTTGTCTATCAACCCAGCCATAGGAATCAGAATTTTCATCCCACCTACTAATGCGGTAGCTGATTCTGGCACAGAGTCATGCTCTTCTAACCAGGTTATAGATTCAAGGCGGCCCAGTTTTTGTAAATAAACTGAATGTTTATCCAGATATTGTTGGTCTAAATCGGAACCATCCTGAAGCAATATCGGTAACGGTTTTCCTGGAGCAATATTCATTTCACCGCGAATACGCCGAACACCAAGGATAAAAGCCATTAGCCAATTAATTTCTTCGATGACGGCGGTATTTATTTGTGATGGATCAGCTTCAGGGTAAGGTTGAAGCATGATGGTTTCTGCCGAAATACCTGTGAGCGGTGCAACCCGTTGCCAGATTTCTTCTGTTATAAAAGGAATGATTGGATGCGATAGGCGTAACAATGTTTCTAAAACAGTTAAAAGTGTTTTCCGGGTACCGCGTTGTAGGGCTTTATTGTCAGATTGAAGAGAAATTTTTGCCAGCTCTAGATACCAATCGCAATATTCGTTCCAGGTAAATTCATAGATTGCTTGTGCTGCTAAATCAAGTCGGTAATTGTTAATAGCTTGGGTCGTTGTATTAATAACTTGATTCAAGCGAGCAACAATCCATTCGTCTGCAACAGAAAATTCATAGGATTGGTCTGATAAACCGTTATCCTGACCTTCAGTGTTCATCAGCACATATCGTGCGGCATTCCATAACTTGTTGCAAAAATTACGGTAACCATCAATTCTACCGCTATCCAGGCGAATATCTCGGCCCGTGGAAGCGAGCGAGGCAAAGGTAAATCGTAACGCATCAGTACCATAGGCAGGAATGCCGTCAGGATAGTTTTTCCGGGTTTGTTTTTCTATGCGTTGTGCCAGATGTGGCTGCATCATTCCGGAATTTCTTTTGGCCACCAGGTCTTCCAACGAAATACCATCTATTACATCAATCGGGTCAAGGATATTGCCTTTTGATTTGGACATTTTTTGTCCTTCCGAATCCCGAACCAATCCATGCACATAAACTTCCCGAAATGGCACATCATCCATAAATTTCAGACCCATCATGATCATGCGGGCAACCCAGAAGAAAATAATATCAAAACCGGTCACCAAAACACTGGTCGGGTAATGATCTGTCAATTCAGGAGTTTTTTCTGGCCAGCCAAGTGTTGAAAAAGGCCAGAGAGCCGAGGAAAACCAGGTATCCAGGACATCTTCATCCTGTTTTAAGGCACAGTCTTCAGGCAGATTGTGTTGTTTGCGAATTTCTTGCTCAGAGCTACCAACATAGACATTACCATTGTCGTCATACCAGGCGGGAATGCGATGTCCCCACCAGATTTGCCTGGAAATACACCAGTCCTGGATATTACGCATCCATTCAAAATAAGTATTTTTCCAATTATCAGGAACAAAACGAATATCACCGTTTTCAACGGCTTCGATCGCCGGTTTGGCTAATGGTGCAACTTTCACATACCACTGGTCGGTCAAGAATGGCTCAATAATGCTGCCAGAGCGATCGCCGCGAGGCACCATCAGTTTATGATCTTGAATTTTTTCCAGTAAACCCTCAACTTCAAGATCGGCAAGAATTTGTTTGCGCGCAGCAACACGATCTAAACCGATATATTTAGCCGGGATAAGATTATTTTCATCTTCCTCGTTATCCCTTATTGCAGCATCGACAGTGAAAATATTAATCAAGCCACCATGCGGCTGCTCCTGGATAGAGGACAATTCACGATGACGTTGCCAGACTTCATAATCATTGAAGTCATGGGCGGGAGTGATTTTTACGCAGCCGGTTCCAAATTCAGGATCAACGTATTCATCCGCAACGATAGGTATGCGTCTTCCGGTCAGCGGTAATTCTAAAAACTCACCCAAAAGATGCTTGAAGCGTTCGTCATTGGGGTGAATGGCTACAGCGGCATCACCTAACATGGTTTCGGGGCGGGTTGTTGCAACCAGCACATGACCTGTACCATTAGATAACGGATAACGCATGTACCACATATGGCCATTTTCTTCTTCCGATAGTACTTCCAAGTCGGAAACTGCCGTATGCAAAACAGGATCCCAGTTTACCAAGCGCTTGCCGCGATATATCAGGCCCTCTTCATATAAACTGATAAAAACTTTCTGGACAGCTTTTGATAAACCTTCATCCATGGTAAAACGTTCCCGCGACCAATCCAATGAGGTTCCCATGCGGCGTAGCTGTTTGGTGATAGTGCCACCCGACTCTGCTTTCCACTGCCAGGTTTTTTCTATAAATTTGTCCCGACCATAATCATGGCGGGTTTTGCCTTCGGCGTTAATAATGCGCTCAACGACCATTTGTGTAGCAATTCCCGCGTGATCTGTTCCTGGTTGCCACAAGGTTTTATCACCCTTCATGCGGTGATACCGGGTTAATGCATCCATAATGGTATCCTGAAATGCGTGTCCCATATGCAAGCTGCCGGTAACATTTGGCGGCGGGATCATGATGCAATAGGAAGGTTTATCCCCTTTTATTGGAGCAAAATAACCTTTTTCTTCCCAGGCTTGATACCAACGTTGTTCTATCGAATGCGGGGAGTATGTTTTTTCCATGGATGTTTGCTACCGTTTAGAGTCTAAATTTTTAATAGAAAAGAGGAGGTAGAGTAATCTCAACCTTGGTTTATCTTACACTTTTTATTATCTCGAACAGTTGCCTGGAACACAACCTGCGATTCTCCAACGTTAATTTATCTCCTCTACAAGACAAAAACGATGATAATTGCATAATGATCTTCTACCTGAATGTGGCAATTGGTGAAAACTGGATATTCTGACACTGCCATCATCTATTTTTTATTAGCAACTCTACGCATCACCTTTCCAACTGCGGTCAAACATTTTGATGGTACTTGCTGATCTATTTTCCCAGTTTCAACTAATTCTTCCGCTAAAACTACATCGTCAATAATGGCTATTTTTTCTTCTCTCGCTATTTCAGCAACTTGCTTTGCTATAAGTCCTTTTCCTATTGCCATGATAACGGGAAGCTGAGTAACTCCTCTTTCATAATATATTGCAACAGCTTTTCCGTTACCCATAATAATAGCACTTGAACTTCCCACCCGTCCGACTGTATCGTCCAAAGCCATTGTTCTATGCATTGACTTACGCCGCCCTTTTGACTGAGGATCTCCCTCTGAATTTTTATGCTCTTTCTTGACCTCTTCCTTGGTCATTTTGTTGTCTCTTTTGAAAATCATTTTCTGTAAAAAAAAGTCTATTGCAGCTAGAACTATGAATATCGGCAGGGCATATAAAGCAACTTGCTTAACAATATGCTCCATCAGCACAACCAAGCACGAAATATCGCAGTAAGGGACTCTTATCAATGTGCCAATATTTTCTCTGAGAACAAAATAGAGAATAGACGATAAAAATGCGACTTTTATAAATGCTTTAATCGTTTCTAAAAGGTTCTTGAATGCGAAAATTTTTTTAAACCCTTTTATCGGGTTAATCTTACTTAAATCAGGCTTGATTGGCTCTAGTGAGAACATTACTCCAAATTGCATCACATTTGCGATGATTGTTCCAAATATAACCAAGAAAACAAAAGGTAAAACAATCACTAAAAACTTATTGAATATTAAATCAAAAACCTGCTTGAGCGCTTCTTCGAATGTAACGTCGATAAATTGTGATGGAATAATAAGCATTTCTTTGAAATGCTCAAATAGAGCGAACCAGGACAACCAAAAGTAAGCAAATAATAAAAAGGTCAAAGATGCAGAGACAACTTCCTTACTCTTCGGGATTTGTGCTTTTTTTCGTAGGTCTTTTAATTTTCTTTGGCTGGGCTCTTCTGTCTTTTGATCTTTATCTGGTTCACTCATTTGAATATTGCTTCCAACGTATCAAATTGGGTGCCAATATATCTAAATTGATCGGCAAAGTAATACATCAAAAGACTAAGGTATAATGTAAGCACAAAGAAGGCCAAGGCACTTTTAATCGGCATTGCCAGAAAAAACACATTGAGGCTAGGTACGAACCTTCCGATTAGTCCCATAACCAATTCAACAGTGAACATAGAAAGCACAACAGGCCCTGCTAAAAATATTGTAAAGTACATGAGCAAGTCAAATTGCTTAAGAAAAAACTTAATGCTATGAATATCAAGATTTGGAAAAAAAGATAAAATAGGCCATGTTTGATAACTTTCATATAAACCACCAAGAAAAATATGTATCCCCCCGCTAACAAAGAAAAGAACCGTTACTGCTTGCATTAAAAAAACGCCTAAAGGTGATGTTTGGTCACCAAATAAGGGAACCAATGACCCTGCCATTGTTGCTCCTCGTTGGGTATCAATAAGAAAACCGATTGATTGTATAATCCAGAATAATTGTGCAACGATATAGCCAATAATTAATCCAAGAAATGCTTCTTTACAAATTAGCCCAATTATCACCATGGATGTCAGCTTCTCACTGACTAATTGTATTTTTAGTATGGGATAAAGAAGAAGGGCAAAACTAATAACTACACCATTTCGAAGCAACCCCGGCAGAGTCACTGAACTTAAAAAAGGGATGAGCATAAACGCCACCATGATGCGCGGCGTAGAAAGGGCAAGAATGAGTATAGGCTCTTTCCATTGCCCCATATCAGCAAGGAGTTGCTCCATCAACGTATCAACGCAATAGAATCAAACATTTTGATGGTGAAATTATAAATTTCTGCACCTAACCATTGGGCAGATAGAACAATTGTTATGATTACTGCAATCAATTTAATGGCAAAAGAAAGGGTTTGGTCTTGAATTTGCGTGAGTCCCTGAAAAAGCCCCACTAAAAGTCCAACAACTGCCGCTACCGTTACAACTGGCATTGATAACAATAGAACTAGAAGTAGCGACTGAGATGTATAAAAAATAATATCTGCAGAAGTCATGTCGTTATTGAATAAGTTAAAACAAGACCATGTATAAGTCGAGTCCAACCATCCACCAATACAAATAATAAAAGTTTAAAGGGTAATGAAATAGTCATTGGGGAAACCATCATCATGCCCATTGCCAAGAGAATATTTGAGATAATAAGATCAATCGCAATAAAAGGTAAAAAGAGTAAAAACCCAACTTCGAATGCTTCCGTCAACTCAGTTAGGGTAAATGCTGGAAGCAAAATAAGCACATTGGTTTCAGTAACATCTTTGGCATATTCTTCAGGCCATAATTTTTTGGTAGTCCTAACAAAAAAATCTCTTTGAACTTTGTCTGAATGCCTCATCAAGAAGTCCTGAGTAGGACCGAGACTTGTCGCTAATTCCGCCAAAGCTTCTGGATCTTGTAGTTTTTCAAAGTTAGCAGTTTGCTGAGAAAGAATTTCATAGGTCTGCATCCCCACCGGGGCCATAATATATATTGATAAAATAACAGCCAAGCCGTTAATAGCCATATTGGGTGGGATTTGTTGTATTCCCAATGCATTTCTTATCAAAAAAATTACGACAGATATTTTTAAAAATGCAGTGGCCATAATTGCTAAAAGCGGCGCTAAAGAAAGCCCCATCAAAGCAACCAGTAAGATAATAGGGTTTGGACTATCCATTAGCTTTCTGATGTAATTCTAGTACCCGAACAGCAATTTTTTCGTCTACTTGTAACAACTCACCACTACCAATAGATTGTCCATTAGCACGAATAGTGACCGGCCTTACCATAAGATTATCAAGCTCAAAAATATACCCTGGTTGAATTTTCTTTAGCTCTTGGAACCGAATTGATTTTTCTCCTACATCAAATACTAGGTTGACTTGCAATTCATCAATATCGATAACATTACTATTTTCTTCTTTCATTTTTTCTGACATGCCTGTTTGAATAAGTAATTTTTTGTCTTTATAAGTTCCTTTACATTCAAGGTTTGGAGCAACTCTAATAGTCAATGTGTGGTCGAGCAATAATGGGCAATTATCTATAAAAACAAGATCGTTACAACTTAAGTCTTGTAGTTCTTCAACGTCTAGCTTTGTTGAGCCAATTTGGAAACGTATTGAAGTATGTAATTGATCCCATTTTTGAGATTTTGTTTCCGGTAAATTTTCTAAAATATTTGAAAAAAAAGGCATTAAGGTTTCATCAAAAGAAAAATAACCATTTTCATTTGACGTGCCATTTTTATTCAATGTAAAAAAAACTTGTCTTGTGATTTCAATACCTGGTGCCTGTAAGGCAACAGTATCAATTTCAATTCGACTACCTGTCGAATCTTCAATTGTGTTTAATAGGGACGTAAGTGTTGATTCTATAACTGGGCCACGAATCTCAGCTGGACAATCGCTTAAACTATCGAAGAGGAAGCAATTTCCTAAAAGTGCTCCAAAAGAATATTGACTAAAACCTATCCAGAAAAAGTGTTGATTAACGAGTAATTTAATCCAAATTTCAGCAAAATCTTTTTTTTGTTCCGATACTGAAACTAATCGAAGAAATAAAGTACGCTTTTCTATCTGAAATAAAACTGACCTACCTTTACAGGCAATAATATTATGAAATTTGACTTCATTTTTAGTAATTATCTGGAGTTTGGGAAGTGAATATTTTAAATTTGATTGCAAATGATTTTCTGCTAAATCATGTGTATTTTTCATTTGAACATATTTGGTCTTATTAATAGCAAGAAGTCGTTATCTCGCTGTATTATTAAATACAGCTAAATTCAATTTCTTTTGCGCGAATAATTGCCTGGGTCCGGTTACCGACATCTAGTTTGCGATAAATGATACTGCAATAGGATTTAACAGTTCCCTCGCCAATTTCCATAGACCGCGCTATCTCTTTGTTACTTTTTCCCAAGAGCATCATGTTGAGAACATCATATTGCCGCTCTGAAAGATCAAAACTCTTACCCGCTCCATTTTTAGTAAGATTTAAAGGAGTTTCTTCATCATTAGAGTCTCCTCCTATAATTTCTGAGTCAGAAAAGCTAGTAATATATTTTTCTCCACTAAGTACTTTTTTTAAGCCATTTAATAAGTCTTCAACAGTCGATGTCATTGAGATATAGCTCTGTGCACCAGCTTCAACAACTGAGTGTATTTCACTTTTTTTATTGGACTCTGAAAGTACAACAATTGATAGATCAGGACGGTGAGAATGAATGTTTTTTACCGCTGAAACTGCGGCACCACCTAACTGCCCAGTATAATAAACCATCAGCTCCATACCGGAATAACTCTCTATTTTTTTAACGACAGTGCCTAAATGAGATTCCTCTTGAAAATCCAATTTATCATCCAGTTGTACCAGAATCCTCCGTATGCTTTCTCTAAACAACATATGGTTACAAACAATTAGTATTTTCATATTATTTATTCATCCTTTTTGTCGCTTATGAAAAATTATTTTTTTCCGGTCTAACATCACTATACTCAACTAATATTTTCTTTTGTTAGGCATAAAGTCATCGCCTTTCTTAGCGCATCAAGCTGATCGTCAATACTACACTCAATAAGCCCCAGGTCACTTTCCAAAACACACTGTCCAGATTGTATTTCGATATCTGGAACAACTTTAATTAACAAACTAGAATCGGTAATTTCTTTGAGGGCAAGCTTAATAATTTTAGTTTGATCAGGTACAACTCGTAACGTAATATGCTGTTGCCCTTGCAGCTCAATTAATGCTTTTTTTATGACTCTTAACGTCAAGTCAACATCATCAAACTCCCCTATAATATTTTTTATCGCTGTAACAACAACTTCGATTATTTGTGATTCTTTCTCTTGAATGTAGCTATTTGCTCGATCTGTTGCTTCAACTATCTTTGCCACCAGCTCAGCCCTGCCCTCTTCCATACCTTGCTGATAACCTTCTGCCTGCTTTGCCCGATGAGCATCTTCCGTTTTTGAAACAATTAACTCTGCATCTAATTTTGCTTCTTGAATAATCTCTCCAGCTGTTTTATATATCAGGTAATCACTAGCTTTCAGTACTTTTCCACTTTGAACGACATTTAAATGTTCTTTTTGAATCCCTAAAAAATTGTTCATGCAATTCTCAATTCATTTTTTATTCGTTTTAATAAGGAAGAAGCCAACATGCTCTCCTTAGAAATATGTGAGCCAGAAAGTTGAGAGTATGGTTTCCATGTGATGGGAAATTTAATAAACACTCTTTTGAGAATAGCTGTGTTATCCGAAAACAGGCTTGCCACACACTGCACGCCACTCACTGTAATATTCAATAATATGTTCTCTGACTTATATTCAGCAGTGGGGAAATCAGGTATCGCTCCCATGAAAGGAGCTCGCTTAAGGGCGAATAAATAGGCATCTTCACC
>JAUXDP010000291.1 GCA_030618325.1 Methylococcaceae bacterium
TGGCCTCCGACTTTGAGAAATGAATCACTTTACGACCTTGAACGGGTGAATTTGAATGATGTAAGGGTTTTCTACAAAACCCGGCATTTGCACATCATTTTGTAATTCCAAACGATCAATTAAAGCTTCCAGCTGTTTTCTTTGCCCTCCTTCACCCAGGATCAATAATCGACATTCTCGTTGCTGTCTAATGATTGCAAAAGCTTTGATCAAATTCGGGAAATCTTTTTGCTCACTGAGACGCCCAACAGCTAATAGTACAGGTGGTTGTTTTTCTTTAAACCAGGGGTGATTTAACGCTTCGTGTTTTTTCTTTTCTAATTCAGGTGTTACAACCGGATTATAAATTACCTTGATTGCTGACAAGTGTAGCCTTGTTGTTTGACTTAGATCTTCCGCAACACCGGTCGAAACAGCAATGATAGCATCGGCTTTCTGGTAGGTTTTATTAATAAACCAGGGCATAATCTTGCCTCGCCAACTTTGAGCTTTTTCCACCTCAATGGATAAGGTGCTATGAACGCTGACTGCAATACGGGTAGTTGCCCCAGAAAATTGCTTAGCTAGAATTGCTATCACATTAGCATGATCCATTGCCGACAATAACGCATCGGGTTTCTCCTTACGCAAATAACCGGTTAATCTAAATAGGCTAGTGACTACTCTGGCACACTTTAAATCAATAATCCGCACTTGCTCTGGAACCTTCTCCAGGTATGTGCCTTCAGCCTTGACTAAAACCAAGTCAACCTGTCTTCCTTCGGCCAAAAACCCCTCGGCTAAATTAACCATGACCCGTTCAGCACCACCACCTTCAAGCGAAGGAAGGAACAGGGCAATTCGATTATTTAGCATGGCTAAATCTACTTAGGCTCAGTTGCGCCATCATTGATCTGGTACCCGTAACATTCATTAGTATTATTGAAAATAGATAAACAAGGGCACCGAATAGAATTGAGATGACTAAAGTAAGAGCATCCGCTAACATATGAAATGGCCAGAGTGCTAAACCCATCATTATAGTGGCCATTGTGATTTTTAAGACTTCCATATTTGGCAGCGGCAATTTAAAATATTTACGACCTTTCACCGCACTTAATACCAGGCCTATCGCATAAGCACATAGCGTTGCGTATATCGCCCCCATTGCAGAATAATCTGGAATCAAAAAATAATTAAGTACCAAATTGAAGGCTACGGCTAGCAATAAAACTTTCAGCTGCCCAACTGTGTTCTGCCCCAATTGAAATGCCATATCAAAGTAATAAGATTTTAACCCAGCCAACAAAGCAGCCAGCGCTACCCAAGGCACAATGGTTTGCGCAGCATGCTGAAATTGTTCACCAATTAACAGCCCAGTTATTCCTGGTGCTAAGATCGCAAGTCCAGTAGCTGCAGGAAAGGAGATGCCTACGATCAATGTAAGGTTTTGTCGCAATTGATGCTTCGCCCCTTGTTCCCCCTGTTGCTCTAGAGCACGCACAACTAAAGGATATGCAGCGAGATTTATAATCATCAAAAGCACTCCTAAAACATGACTGGCAAGATCATACCCTACTGCATAAAGTCCGGTAGTGGCTTCATTATGCATCCAATTTAAAAAAAACCTGTCAGAACTGCTAATAATTTCTGCCATGGCTAGATTTACTGATAGGGGTAAACCATAAATCAACAGTTTGCGTACTAATGCTTTATCAAACAGCTCATAATTCAAGCCTCTCCATTCATTTCTAGCCCACAATGCTATTGAAACGGCCATTCCCAGGGACAAAGCGTACAAAATACCTTCTGCCCCGTAACCATAATAAACTAGTCCTGAACCCACAATTAAACTGAAAATAGATTTTCCTGCAGACAGTCTCCCATAGTGCATAGGGAGTAGTTGTGCAGATTTGAGTTGCAAATTCAGATTGAAAAGGCCTGTTACCAGCAGTAAGATCAAGCCTGGAATAATCAAATGGCGCTCAGCCAAACCAGAACTAAACCCATACCAGCAAAGCCCAACAAAGGCACAAACTGCAACAATACCTAGAAATACGCTGAGCACAGTTGATAAAAAAACCGGTTTGGATACCGTTTTGGCTGGAAGATAGCGCAATAACCCCAGATGCAGCCACTCAAAAAACATCATGTTTAATAGCCCTACCAAGGCGATGACAATGGCGTATTGTCCGTATTGTTCAGGTGAGAGGAGTCGTGTGTAGACAGCCAGAGCGGCAAAATTAATCAGCCCAGGCAAACCACGCGCCAGGACATAAAGGAGGCTGTGTTTAGCGAGCATCTAGAGACGTTACTATATAGTTGCAGCCTTACTTGACTGAGTTTTTTCTTGCATTTGCAAGGTACTCGCTGCACTCAACAAAAAGAAAAATAAAAAATTGAAGGGAGTAATACGTATGAGTTGCCATTCTCCATTCTGATGTGCTGCCAGACTAATCAGGGTCACCAACAGAAAGAAAGCATAATGGAAATTACCGTCCCGTTGAGGCAATCGGCTTTTTACGACCTGCCAAGCTTTATAAGTTGCTCCACACCACAACCATAACATTGCTGTGAAACCCAAAAGACCAGTTTCACCAAGCATACCAACAAAAACATTTAACGGTCCAGCAATCGTATAGTCACCTGTTACGACATAATCAGACATGAGTTTATCACTGGCTCCAAAACCAAAACCCAGCAAGGGATTATTTTTAAATTGTTCCAAATACATTAACCAGATTTCCATCCTGCCGGTTGTGAGATCGCGCTGATCAAGCCGCAAAAATGTGGATAATTCCTGACCATAAAATACCAGTAGCAATACACAAAAACCAATAATCGAAGCTAGTACCGGTAAAATGAAGCGTCCGATATCGATATTCTTAAATTGCAGCGCCAAATTCCGAAGCATCAATCCAACATAAAAAAACAACGTCACTAAAATCCAAAGTAGTGATCCTCTTGAGTTGGTTTTCCAAAACACCAAAAAAATAACCGGCAAAACCAGTAATCCCAAGCACCATGTTATTGTTCGTGAATAACTAACGTGCATTTGGAATAATGTAACCGTGAGGCCCAAGGCCATCATACCAGCCAAGCCATTTGCCTCAATAAACAAGAATGCCCAGCGATGATTCATTAAGTAGTTTTCTAGTGTTACTCCAGCCCAGGATATTGGGCCAATAACAGTCAAAATACAAGCTCCAAAAGCGCAGATTGCTGAAACAACCAATAAAGGCATTATTTTCTTATTATCAGCTATCGAGTGACTCCATGCCCCTATCAAAACAAAGGGCAAAGAAGTAATCATTAATATACCTAATAACCGCAAACCGTATGCTGTGTTGATACCAAAAGTAGCAGAAATAGCTAAGGCTAAAATAAATAAACTCAAGCTAATAACAGAGGCTTTGCTATTTAAAAAACCTTTAAAAAGGCGTGTCTTTTGGCTAACTATCAATCCGAGGGTGGATAATACTGCAATGGCGAAAAACCAGTATTGTCCATGTAAAATCTTTAATCTTTCGCCAGTTTGGTCACGATAATAAAATTCCAACAGTACTATGGCACTGATCCACAAGAACCACCAAAATGCACTGAACATATTTTGTGACTTTTTACTAATAAGCATTTTTATCCGTAAATACTTTAAATGTTGTCATTATAATTATTTTTAAATCCAGCCATAGAGACCAGTTTTCGATATACCACAGATCGTACTTTACACGTTTTTCCATTTTGTCCAACGTGTCAGTTTCTCCACG
>JAUXDP010000267.1 GCA_030618325.1 Methylococcaceae bacterium
ACAATAATACTGGTTAAACCCAAAGCAGTGTTCATTTTTTTGATCAGTTCTACCAAAACCCCCAGGGAAATCGGATCCTGGCCTGTAAATGGTTCATCATACATGATCATCATCGGATCCAGAGCAATGGCTCTGGCTAAAGCAACACGTCTGGCCATACCTCCAGAAAGTTCATTAGGCATCAGATCGCGCGCACCTCTTAGGCCGACGGCCTGAAGTTTCATTAAAACCAACGAGCGTATCATCGGCTCTGTCAACGATGTGTGTTCGCGAATAGGAAAGGCGATATTGTCATAAACACTCATATCAGTCAGCAAAGCACCACTTTGGAATAACATGCCCATTCGTTTACGTAGCCGGTAAAGTTCTTTGTGCGATAGCTGGTGTACATTTTCTTGGTCGACAATGACGGAACCTTGATCGGGTTTAAGTTGGCCGCCAATCAGTTTCAACAGGGTGGTTTTACCAGTACCACTGGGCCCCATGATAGCTGTGATTTTTCCGCGTTGTAATTCCAAGGAAAGATTATCAAATATTTTCCTGGTTCCTCGCGAAAAGGATAGATTGTTGACAGAAACCAAGGTTTCCGCAGTACCAATGCCGTCAGCCATAGATGTTATTATCGGGTGATACTCTTAAAATAAAATTATCTATTGTCTCTAACTAAGGCTTCGTAAGTCAAATGGATAAAAAATGAAGGAATGGATATACTTCGCGCGGTTACGGATGTGGAGTTTATAGCGGCTTAATTTATGTCGATAGCAAGGCGCTTAAATGGGCGCATAGCAGGCTACGCAACTATTTTAGCAACGCAGTCTATCGGCAAAAAGGAACCCATAGAAAACCGCATCCGTGACCGCGTGAAGTATACATGGCATAATACGCCAATTTTGCAAACCTTATCCTATGTTGATCAATATTGTCGCCTTACTTGGGGGCTTGGCTGTTTTAGTCTATTCTGCCGATCGCTTTGTCGATGGGGCGGTTTCAATCGCAAAGAACTTCGGGGTGTCGCCGTTACTGATAGGGTTAACGATTGTAGGGCTAGGTACATCAGCTCCTGAAATTTTAGTTTCTGCCATAGCATCAATGCAAGGTAACACTGGTCTGGCAATTGGTAATGCTTTAGGATCCAATATTGCCAATATTGGGCTGATATTGGGAACGACAGCGCTAATTATGCCGCTGTCATTTCATTCTCAATTGCTTAAGCGGGAATTACCCATCTTAATAGTTACCAGTTTTTTGTGTTACGGCCTGGCTTTTGATGGTCTGGGTGAGATAGATGCTATCATTATGCTGACTGGTCTGGGGGTATTTCTCTGTTGGCTGATTTGGTCGGCAAAAAACAATAAAACCAACGATCCCCTCAGCGAAGAAATTGAACAGGAGTTGCCCGCTTTTATGCCTATCAATAAGGCTTGGATGTTTTTTGCTCTAGGTTTGGTTGGTTTGTTGCTTAGTTCTAAATTGTTGGTTTGGGCTGCGGTTAATATTGCTGAATATTATGGTGTCAGCGATTTGGTTATCGGATTAACCATAGTGGCATTAGGAACCAGTTTGCCGGAATTGGCAGCTTCAATTTCTAGTGTTATGAAAAAAGAAGATGATTTGGCTGTGGGTAATGTGATTGGTTCAAATATGTATAATTTGCTGGCAGTTTACTCATTGCCTGGTTTATTATCACCGGGAGCGGTAGGAGAAATAGTTTTATCTCGTGACTTTCCGGTCATGCTAGTTTTTACCGTTGGCTTATTTGTTTTGGGTTATGGTATTCCTAAATCAGAGAGTATTAACCGTCGTGAAGGCGGGGTGTTGTTACTGGGTTATCTGGCTTATCAGTGGATGGTTTTTCAATCAGCAGTCACTTAAATATGATAGATGCTCAGAAAATCCGCAATTCCGGGCTGGCAGTTGTTGATATTGAAGCCCAGGCAGTTGCGGTACTTAAGGATCGTATCAACGAAGATTTTGTTAAAGCCTGTGATCTGCTGTTTAAATGCAAGGGCCGGGTTGTTGTCACAGGCATGGGGAAGTCTGGCCATATCGGAGGCAAAATAGCCGCCACACTGGCTAGTACCGGAACCCCTGCATTTTTTGTTCATCCCGGTGAAGCCAGTCATGGTGATCTTGGCATGATTACCACTCAGGATGTGGTATTGGCTTTATCCAATTCTGGGGAAACCAGTGAATTACTGACTATCTTACCTATTATAAAGCGTTTGGGTGTGCCCCTGATCGCGATGACCGGGCAGGTTAAGTCCTCATTGGCTGCTTTCGCCAATGTTCATCTGGATGTTAGCGTAGAACAGGAAGCGTGCTCATTAGGGCTCGCACCAACGTCTAGTACGACTGCCACATTGGTTATGGGGGATGCATTAGCAGTTTCGTTATTGGAAGCGCGTGGTTTCACCCGAAATGATTTTGCATTATCACACCCGGGCGGCAGCTTGGGTAAACGTCTGTTTTTGGAAGTCAGTGATATTATGCATCTAGGGAAAGAAATCCCATTGGTTCAGAAATCGGCATTGATGACTGATGCGTTGTTGGAAATGACGGAAAAAAAATTAGGAATGACGGCTATTGTGGACAATACGGGTCGGGTAGTGGGAATTATTACGGATGGTGATTTACGTCGGATGCTGGAGAAGAATCAGGATATCCACAATACCACTGTGACAGAAGTAATGACTTTAAATTGTACAGTTATTAATGAACACATTTTGGCTGCTGAAGCGATGCATATCATGGAAGAGAAAAAAATAAATGCTTTACTTGTTGTTGATACCAATCAAAAACCAGTTGGAGCCCTAAATATGCATGACTTGATTCATGCAGGGATAGTATAAATGCAGGAAATTTTAGCAAAAGCGAAACAGTTAAAATTGCTGATTTTAGATGTTGATGGTGTATTAACGGATGGTAGACTGTTTTTTGATGAGCAGGGCAGGGAATATAAGTCTTTTCATGCACGGGATGGACATGGTATAAAATTACTACAACAGACAGGTGTGGCTGTCGCTGTTATTTCAGGTCGAAATTCACCAACCGTTGCTTTACGGATGAAGAGCTTGGGCATACAGCATATCTATCAGGGACATGAGGATAAAATTGCCGCTTTCGAGGAAGTCATTCAAAAGGTGGGCTGTCAAACGGAGCAAGCAGCGCATGTGGGTGATGATTTATTGGATTTACCTTTAATGGTTCGAGTGGGGCTGGCAATTGCTGTGAATGATGCAGTAAAAGAAGTCAAAGATTTTGCCGATTGGAATACCACGTTAGCAGGTGGCCAGGGAGCGGTTCGGGAAGTTTGTGATTTAATCATGCAGGCACAAGGAACTTTTTCAGATATTGTTGAAAATTATAAAAAATAATGACAGCAAAATTCCAGTTTTTCATTTTGATTTCTGTGCTTGCTATTGTTTCCTGGTGGATGTCGCAGTTATCTGTTTCCGAAGATGTCAAAGCCTCGGTTGTTCCTGCCCAAAGCCCTGATTATTTTAGTAAAGGATATGAAAAAATTGAGATGGATATCGAAGGGAAACTTAAAAGTAAAGTGACTGCGGATGAACTAGTTCACTATAGCGATACCGATATTGCTGAATTAGATAACCCCGTCATAACTATGTATAAACCTGATGCGCCTGTTTGGGTGATACGTTCAGAAACTGGAACGGTACCTGCTGGCGGAAGAGATGTATTTTTAAATGGTAAAGTTTTTATTGATCGGGCTAAGGCTCCTGGGTTCAATCAAATCAAAATAATCACCTCAAATTTGCGAGTAAAGCCAGAACAAGATTATGCAGAAACAGATGACTGGGCAGATTTAATTATGCCACCTGACCGGACATCGGGCACGGGTATGAAAGTGACTTTCAGTACTCCGATTCACTTGGAGTTGCTGGCAAACGTAAGAGGAAGATATGAGTAAAAGATTGTTTTTATGCCTACTTAGTATAATGAGTCTATATTCCAGCATTTGCTTGGCCTTGGAAAGCGATGCTGATCAACCTATCACTATTGATTCCAATAGCGCTATTTATGATGAAAAAAATAGTTTAAGTACCTATTATGGCAATGTTATTTCGGTCCAGGGGAGTTTGAAGGTAAATTCTGCCAAGTTGGTAGCACACCTTCGTGATGGGGATGTTGATAAATTAGTGTGGACAGGCAAGCCTGCACGGTTCAAACAAACACCCGAAGGCGATAAGGAAGAGATCAACGGACATGCGTTGACACTAAAATATTACCCCGACAAGGCTTTATTTGTATTAATTAAGCAAG
>JAUXDP010000100.1 GCA_030618325.1 Methylococcaceae bacterium
TTACTGGGTGATGTCATTTCCACGGCTTATCAACAAGCGCAACTGGATATGGGTATATTTGCACCAGAAAATGTTTCTGTTGGGGATTTATTTGCCGGTGCTGTTATTCCAGGAATCAGTCTGGTAGGTTTGTATCTTAGCTATATCCTCCTCACTGCCTGGTTAAAACCAGAAAGTATGCCCGCCCCTGAAAAGAAGACCACGAAACCGGAAATAAGCTTTTACATTACCATTGCCCGAAGTCTCCTCCCTCCCCTATCGCTGATTATTGCTGTTCTTGGCTCTATTATGGGCGGCTTGGCGACTCCAACCGAAGCGGCGGGTGTTGGCGCTTTCGGTGCTATGTTGCTAGCTCTAATAAAGCGGGAGTTCACTTTAAAAATCCTGCGTGAAGTCATGGAAAGCACTACCAAAATTACCAGCATGGTATTTATGATTTTGATTGGTGCCGCCTTGTTTTCTCTGGTTTTCCGTGGTTTTTCCGGTGATGAACTGATTGTCAATCTTCTATCAGATTTACCTGGAGGAAAATTTGGCGCTGTGTTTAGCGTTATGTTGGTAATGTTCCTATTGGGCTTTGTTCTGGATTTTATTGAAATTACTTTTGTGATTGTACCAATCGTCGGGCCAGTATTATTGGCGATGGGAATTGATCCCATCTGGCTAGGCATTATGATTGCACTTAACCTGCAAACCTCTTTTTTAACACCGCCGTTTGGCTTTGCGCTATTTTATTTACGTGGTGTTGCACCCGTTGAAATTACTACTCAACAAATATATAAAGGTGTAGTACCCTTTATTATAATGCAACTAATTATGTTAGCCTTGTTAGCCAGTTTTCCACAACTTGCAACCTGGCTACCAGAAAAAATATATTCTTAATCATGCAAAAAATTAAATTCCTATTCTGCTGTTTGTTCGCTTTATTTTTATTTGGCTGTGGCCAACAAGGACCGTTGTATTTACCTGGGGATGAGGCACCTATCTACGTTCCGCCAGAAGAACGTCAGGCACAACCGCAAATACCTGAACCTGAACTACAAGAATAATGGATTATTTTAACTATCGAGATCAACAACTATTTGCAGAAGATATTGCTATTGCAGATATCGTAGAGCAACACGGGTCTCCCTGTTACATTTATTCACGCGCCACTCTGGAGCAGCACTGGCACGCTTTTGACCAGGCTTTTGCAGGCCATCCTCATTTAATTTGCTATGCGGTAAAAGCCAATTCTAATATTGCCCTACTTAATGTACTGGCTCGTCTTGGATCTGGCTTTGATATCGTATCTGTCGGCGAATTGGAGCGAGTTTTGGCTGCTGGCGGAGATCCTAAAAAAATTGTCTTTTCCGGTGTCGGCAAGCGGGAAGATGAAATTTATGCCGCCTTAAAAACGGGTATTCGCTGCTTTAATGTTGAGGTGAGCGGTGAGTTAGATAGAATTAATGATATAGCGGGCCAACTAGGCTGTATTGCACCGGTTTCGTTTCGGGTAAACCCTGATGTCGATGCTCAAACCCATCCTTATATTTCAACCGGTTTAAAAGAAAACAAATTTGGCATCGATATTGAAATAGCTCTGGCTGAATATCAGCGCGCAGCGCAAATGCAAAATATTAAAATTATCGGTGTAGACTGTCATATAGGATCTCAACTAACTGATACTAAACCATTCCTTGATGCATTAGAGCGTATATTAAAACTGGTTGAGCAGCTTAAAGCACATAGTATAAACTTACATCATCTAGACTTAGGCGGTGGCCTAGGCATTTGTTATCAAAACGAGAAACCACCTGCACCCAAAGAATATGTACAACAAATGTTACGGCAACTGGGTAACACCGACTTTGAAATATTCCTTGAACCTGGCCGTGCTATCGCTGGCAACGCAGGCATACTGGTGACCAAAGTGGAATATCTAAAACCTACAGCTAATAAAAACTTCGCTATTGTTGATGCTGCCATGAATGATTTGATTCGCCCGTCGCTCTACAGCGCCTGGCAAAACATCATTCCAGTCACTACCAACAGCTCTGCTGAGGAAAAAATCTGGGATATTGTTGGCCCTGTCTGTGAAACCGGAGATTTTCTCGGCAAACAACGTGAGCTAAAATTACACCCAGGGGATTTGCTGGCTGTTCGCTCATCCGGCGCCTATGGTTTTACTATGAGCTCCAACTATAACTCGCGCCCGCGCCCCGCTGAAATTATGGTCGATGGCGATCAGATACATTTAATCCGTAAGCGTGAGCCATTGACTCATCTATGGGCTGGAGAGAAACTATTGCCATGATAATCGAATTCACTAAGATGCACGGTATAGGCAATGATTTTGTCGTGATAGATGCCATTAATCAACAAATTACATTAAGTCCAGAACAAATTCGTGATTTGGCAGACCGGCATTTTGGCATTGGCTTCGATCAATTGTTACTGGTGGAAAAACCAACCCAGGAAAAGGCTGATTTTCGTTATGGGATTTATAATGCAGATGGTGGACAAGTCGCACAATGCGGCAATGGTGCTCGCTGTTTTGCTCGTTTCGTCCGCGACAAAGGCTTATCCAGCAAAGATGAAATATGTGTTGAAACTGATTCGGGGCTATTGGTTTTACGTTTTGGCCACAGTGATTTAATCACCGTCAATATGGGGATACCGAAACATAAACCCGCTGAAATTCCACTCCTGGCCGACCAGGAAAGCAAATTTTACAGCGCTGAGGTCAATAGTGTTGAAAAAGCATTTGGTGCCGTTTCCATGGGCAATCCACATGCAGTAATCCAGGTTATTGATATCAATACTGCCCCGGTAGAAGAATTAGGTACGGAACTGGAAAACCACCCTATTTTTCCAGAACGGGCTAATATTGGCTTTATGCAAGTCCTGGATAAACACCATATCAAACTGCGCGTTTTTGAACGGGGAGCTGGTGAAACATTGGCATGCGGAAGTGGTGCGTGTGCAGCTGTAGTCATTGGCATTGAACAACAACTTCTGGACAATGTAGTTCTGGTTGATCTTTCTGGTGGGCAATTAAAAATAAACTGGAAGGGTCGCGGCCAGCCAGTGTTTATGTCTGGACCTGCCGCCTCAGTTTTTGATGGAAAAATTGAAGTATCCTAAAATCATCAGTTGATCGCTACTTAGATAATAAGGCCTAAAATGTTATATGTAATTACAGTTTTTATATGTCACCTATTGGGTGATACAACCCCGCTTCACGGTTTTGTGAAGAAATCTGTGCTCAACTAATGTTTTTAGGATCATGAATAATAAAGTAAAATCTGAAGTGAATTCAGAACAAGTTGAAAAGTTTCTGCAACAAAACCCAGAATTTTTCCACGACCACCTGGATCTTCTTGAACAGATCAGTATTCCACATCCCAGTGGTTCTGCTATTTCATTAATTTCCAAACAACTCGAAATTTTCCGAAGTCGCCATCATGAACAGGAAAATCAACTTAATTCATTGATAGATATAGCCAGGGAGAATGACACCTCTTTCAACCGAATGCATGAACTAACTCTATCGCTACTAGAAGCCGATTCTTTGGAAAATGTTGTGGCCAATTTGGATCAGGTCATAAAGGAATGTTTTTTAACTGATTTTGTCAGTTTGAAAATTTTCAAAGAAAACCCTGAATCAGCCATTGCAAATTTGTTTGTACCCCCTGAAGATCCAGCTATTAAGTATTTCGAAACCCTTTTCAAAAAGAATCAGCCGACTTGTGGCCACCCTACCCTGGAACAGGCCAATTTCCTGTTTGGTGATGCCGCGTTGGAGGTAAAGTCCTGCGCAATCGTGCCACTAATTTTCACCGATCTAAAAGGAATCTTTGCGGTTGGTAGCCTGCAAAAAGGTAGATTCCATTACAGTATGGGCAATCTATTTCTAACTCAGATCGGCGAAATTATTGGCACCCGCTTAGTCTCACTTGTTAAATAAATATGCAACCTGAAGCACTTGAGCTTCTGGAAGATTTTTTCTCCCAGCTCAAATATGAAAAAAGAGCATCAGTACATACCCTGAAAAATTATCAACGGGATCTAAAAAAACTTCGCTATTTTTGCGATAAAAACACCATCCAGCATTGGCAAAACATCCAACAAAGCGATATTCGTAGCCACATAGCATCCCGACATAAACAAGGCTTATCCGCAAGCAGTTTGCAACGCGAACTTTCAGCAATTCGCAGTTTTTTTAAATTTCTACAAAAACAGCAGATTATTTCCAGCAACCCAGTTCAACATATTCAGGCACCAAAAGGAGAAAAAAAACTGCCAAAAACCCTGGATGTTGACCAAATAACCGGCTTTATGGAAGCCGGCACAAACTCATTGCTGGAAATACGCGATCTGGCTATTTTTGAATTATTTTATTCCTCCGGCCTACGTCTCAGTGAGCTTACAGCACTCAACCTGGAATCAATAGATTTGATTGATAAAACTCTCGTAGTATCTCAGGGTAAAGGGGGGAAAAGTCGGATCTTACCTATCGGAAGTAAAGCAATCAGCGCTTTAAAAAAGTGGCTAGTATTACGGCAACAAATTATTCCAGAAACTGAATCGGCATTATTTATCAGTAAAAAAGGCCAGCGTCTGAGTCAACGAGGTGTCCAGTTACGTCTAACGAACTGGTGCAAAAACAAAGGCTTGTCTCAACATATTCATCCGCACATGCTAAGGCATTCATTTGCCAGCCATTTGTTGGAATCCAGTCATGATTTAAGGGCTGTGCAGGAATTATTAGGCCATAGTAATATCAGTACCACCCAAATTTATACCCATCTGGATTTCCAACATCTTGCTGAAATTTATGATAAAACTCATCCCAGAGCAAAAAAAAACTGAAATCAATATCACTTTCAGCGTGGGTTACAAAAACCTGATAAGATATTCAGCATATTTGAAGTTGCGGCTTGAATAAACCTAAAAAAAATTCATTCATATTTTATTAACAGGAAAAGTGGCATGTCAGCAGATGATTCATCGGCAGAAAAAGAAGGTAAAGGCTGGGTCAGGGGCCTTGCTATCTTTGCAATAATTTTAGTTATCGTCATTTTCGCGTTAGGTTGGTACTGGAGTATTGAACCTAAGATATTTGATGTTAGAAAGGAAGCTGTGACGCGAGCACAAAAAATTGATAAAACCAGAACCTCCGTTCCTGTTGGCTATACTTACGCTAACGCTCTGGCACACATTGCTGAAGTTTTATTGTATAAAACAGGTGGCTACATAACCAATGATGTCGTTCCTCCTGGAATCCTGGTCGATGATATTACCAGTTTTGAATACGGTGCCTTAGTCATGCTCAGAGATGCCACTTCAGCACTTAGAAATCATTTGGCACGGGCACAATCTCAATCAGCTGAAGATCCTGATCTGGCTAAAGCCGAACCCTATTTCTATTATGAAAATGATTCCTGGGCATTACCCTCCACAGAGGCGGAATACAAGAAAGGGGTAACTGCCCTACATTCCTACATGACTCGGTTAATTAAACACGACAAAAAAACCCCCGCGCATTTCTATGCAAGAGCCGACAACCTTTGGCAATACATTGAAATTGTTATAAAACGCCTGGGAGGACTTTCAACACGCCTGAATGCCAATACCACACGTTACGACAGCATGATGTCAATCAACGTTGTAGATCAGGAAAAAAGCACACGAAAGCAATCGGCTGTTGGCAGAACCGCATGGATTGATATTGATAACGTATTTTGGGAAGCACGTGGCGCAGCCTGGGCTTTATTACATATTCTTAAAGCAATAAAACATGATTTTGGCCCTATTTTGCTTGATAAGCGCGCCATGGACACGGTTGATATTATGATTAAGGAAATGGCAAATGCCCTTGAACCCGTACTGAGTCCGGTTATTTTGAATGGAGATGGTTTTGGTATATTTGCCAACTATTCTTTGGCGATGGCTAACTATATTTCTCGTGCAAATGCAGCAGCACTGGATTTACGTGATGTAATGAACAGAGGGTAAAAGCACCATAAGGGTCTCTCTATGGATGGGCCAAGCCGGAAAATTATTCATATTGACATGGATGCTTTTTTTGCAGCCGTAGAACAACGTGATTTTCCAGAACTAAAAGGTAAACCCGTAATCGTCGGCGGCCAGCCCAATTCCAGAGGGGTTGTTGCCGCCTGCAGTTACGAGGCAAGAAAATTTGGCATACACTCAGCCATGCCTTCCTCGCAAGCATACCGACTCTGTCCTAATGCCATTTTCCAGAAGCCACGCTTTGATGTCTATCGACAAACGTCCCTAGTCATTCGAAAAATATTTCATTCTTTTACGGCACTGGTCGAGCCCGCTTCTCTTGACGAAGCCTATCTGGATGTCAGTGAATGCACTATCCATGATGGCTCAGCCACGCTGATTGCCAAAGACATAAAACAGCAAATCAATCAACAATCCAGACTAATTGCCTCTGCGGGAATTTCCTATAACAAATTTCTGGCTAAAATTGCCTCAGATATGGATAAGCCCGATGGCCTGTTTCTGATTACCCCGGAACAAGGGGAAGCATTTGTAGAAGATCTACCAATCAGAAAGTTTCATGGCATTGGCAAAGCCACAGAAGCCAAAATGACCAATCTGGGCATTAGAAAAGGTAAAGACCTTAAGCAACTTAGTTTACAAAGCTTGAAGCAACACTTCGGTAAAGCGGGTTTGCACTACTATAATATTGCTCGCGGAATAGACCTAAGACCCGTCAACACCAACCGCCCCAATAAATCAATTGGTATAGAAACAACTTTCCAACAGGACATTATAAATAAGGATGAAATCCTCCAACAATTACAGGACCTATTGAAACAGGCTCTGAAAAAAACAACTGCGAAAAACTTTACTAGCCGTACAATAACTATAAAAATAAAATATCATGATTTTGAACAAATCACTCGAAGCCGAACGCTGACGAACCCTATCAACAAGAATGCTGCTGCAAAATATTTGCTTGAAGAATTAATCAATACTACCGATGTGGGTAAACGCAAGATTCGGTTATTGGGAATTACGCTGTCATCATTAGAAAAACAATCAAATTATCGCCAGATGGATTTGTTTGATTCAACCACAGTGTAGGAGCAGCTTTAGCCGCGATATCGCGGCTAAAGCTGCTCCTACTTTGTTGGTACTTCTGAAAACAATTCTTTTAAATACTGATAAACCAGCCTGGCAGATTTAGGCGGCTTCCCCATTTCAGTTTCCTTTTTAGCATTTCGTAGCAACTGCCTGAGCTGTTGCCGATCTGCATTTGGATATTCCTGCAACAGACTGGATAATGCCTGATCTCCTTCCTCTAACAAGCGATTCCGCCAACGCTCCAATAGATGATGTTCTTTAACAGCCAAGGCGCTTTGACTTTTAATTTTCGCCAGTTTACCTTCTATTTCCTCAAGATCATTATTCCTGAGTAAGCCTGTTAGAAACTTAAGTTGCCTTTTCCTGGCACCTCTTTGCGACATCCCCGCTGCTGCTTTTGCAGCCGTATATACATCCAGAGGAAGCGCTAATTCAGTCAGCTGTGTAGATGATAAGCTGACAATTTCTTCGGCCAATTTGTGAGTGACAGCAATGTCTTTTTTAAGCTGGGTTTTGTTGGGCCTGATGGCATAGTATTCTTCTGCTTCTTCAAGCTGCTCTTCCATTTTAAACCACCATGACTAAGAAAATAACGAAAAGAATAACCATTCCAAGCGGCAGTAATAAACTACCCCAGTCTGATTCCGCTTTCTGGCTTCGCTCCCATGTTGCCTTAATTCCGGGCCGGAACCAAAATAACAGCAGCAATACCATTGCACCTAGTAAAATACTTTCCCAGGTAGAAAAAGTTTCCATATATTATTCCTCGTTTTTAATAATTGCTTGTTTAACGACTTTCCATGCTGTTATTTTTTGCTGGAGATTCATACTCGCAAATGCTGGGCTGGTAGAAGGCAAGCGGTGATAGTTTATATAACTAAAATGGCTTGATAATTCCGGCTCGATAAATTTTTTATAAACATTTCCCGCTTTGCCGCCGTTAAAAAAAACTTGTTTTAGCATAGGATGTGAAGCAAAAAAACTTGAAAAATAGTTGGTTTCAATACTCGCCATTTCAATATCTGAATCCATACTACCCGGTCGCTTACAGGTTTTTAAAACATCCCAAACGGCTATCCCCTTTTGCACCAAAATAGCTTTTCTTTGATCATAAGCTAATTCCGGAAGAGCGGCAAACAACTCTCCCATAATAGGCCAAAATGCATTTCTCGGATGCCCATAATACTGTTGTTTAAGCAAAGAAGTTTCACTGGGCATGGAGCCTAAAATCAGAACTTTAGCACTCTTAGAGATTATGGGTGAAAAACCTTCAAGCTTTGTCATTAAAGCAGTTTATACTCCAGGAAAAATGATATCCGTTTTAATTAAGGGCGCCTCTATTAATTCATGACTGGCATCTACGCGCTTAAAATATTCGATAACTGCGTTGAAGATCTTATTAATAGCCTGCTATTAACTGCGATCTTCGCCTTGTTCTCAAACATTTTAAACGCATCCCTGCTCAGCCAGAATTAATAGAGGCACCCTTAAGGCAAAATAAATTTTATCAAAGTATAACTTAAGACAAGATTTCTCTAAACAACTTTGAGATAATGCACGATTTTTTTTCATTCATTACTGATTCCAAAATATGTGGTTTAAAAATCTTGCTATTTATCATTTTACCGAACCTTTTACCCTCTCAGCTGAAGAGTTAGAGCAGAAACTGCAACAGATGCCTTTTGTTCCCTGTGGAAATCAAGAGCTGTTTCGTTTTGGCTGGACTGCACCTCTCGGTAAAACTTCAGAGCAATTAGTCCATTCAGCCAACGGTTTTTTTATGCTATGCGGGAAAAAACAAGAAAAGGTTCTGCCCAGTGCTGTTATCAATGAACTGTTAGCAGAACGTATTCAAGATGCTGAAGATGACCTAAGCAGAAAACCAGCAAAAAAAGAACGTGATAACATCAAAGACGAACTTATTTTTGAGCTTTTGCCTAAAGCTTTTGCCTTTTCTAAAAAAACCTATGCCTATATCGACCCGAAAGGTGGCTGGCTAATCGTAGATGCCGCTTCAGCAAAAAAAGCCGAAGAATTATTAAGCTACTTACGCAAATGTCTTGATACGCTACCAGTTACTCCATTGGCAACCAAAGAAAAACCATCTTCCACCATGACACAATGGTTGATAACCAATCAAATACCGAACAATATTACTATCGAAGACGAGTGTGAGCTACGCTCCCCTGAAGATGAAGGTGGTATTATTCGTTGTAAACGCCATGATCTCAGCTTACCAGAAATAAAAAACCACCTGGATACGGGCAAGCAGGTCATCAAACTTGCAATTAGCTGGGCGGACAGACTATCCTTTGTAATAGACGAAAACCTGACTATTAAACGCTTGAAATTTCTTGATCTTATTCAGGAACAAGCATCAGAAATTGAAACTGCAGATGAAGCCGAACAATTTGACGTTGATTTTTCCATCATGTCACTGGAACTAGCTGGCTTTCTACCGCGTCTACTAGAACTGTTTGGTGGAAAACAATAATCTGATGTTAAAAACCTGTTCGAAAATAAGGCTTCTGCACCTGATTTATTTTATTATCACGATAACTATCAGCTTGCAGGCTCATGGTTTAACTTATTTATTGCCACAAAACCCGCAAGACAATCTCATTGGTGATGCATCTGAAACTAATACCATTGCTACCGCAGCTCAACAAGATACCCTGCTGGATATAGCGCGGCGATTTGATCTTGGTCAAAATGAGATTGTTTTGGTTAATCCCACTGTAGATCGTTGGTTACCAGGCAAAGGAACACAAGTCACTATTCCTTATAGCCGCTTGCTTCCGGATACTCCACGCGAAGGATTGGTTCTAAACCTGCCTGAATACCGCCTTTATTATTTTCCGACTACTAAGGACGAACCGCCCAATAAAGTTGCAACGTATCCTATCAGTATAGGCCGACAGGACTGGGACACGCCATTAGGCATCACCAAGATCATTGCAAAAAAAGAAAACCCGACCTGGACCCCGCCTGAATCC
>JAUXDP010000289.1 GCA_030618325.1 Methylococcaceae bacterium
ACTCAAGCTCTAGCTGATTTATACAAAAAAATAACTAATTGAAATAAACGGATATTGTGTAGGGTGGGTAGAGCGATAGCGAAACCCACCGTTTCAAACCTATTTGGTGGGTTTCGCTATCGCTCTACCCACCCTACGATTATCAAAAATGGACTTATGTAAGTGCGTAACATGAGTTAGACTCAACCAAAATGTAAAAATTATGCCAAATCATCAGCAATTCAGAGCCAATCCTATCTAGCAAAGATAAGAATAAATAGATTTTCTTACAAGCAAAAATCTAGTCTCTTCCCTAAATTAAGAAGCCTGAATTCCTATAAAAAGATACCTACTCTTTCCTATTTACCTCCAATTTTGTAGAATGCGATTCTCAAAATAACGGAGTGAGACATCTCCAGAATAATTAAGTTACAAATCGGCACTGTATCCGTGTAGATAAAATCTCATTTAATCGTGAAACTTCAATATCAACCCACTTCATAGCACTTATCAAATCATCCCAAATTGCTCGTAATGTCGGATGATTTTTCCCTTCCAAATAATTTTTTTGAAACTGGAAATTTTTAACCATCAATTGATTGATTAAATGACCTATTTGCATAATAACAAAATAATTTTTAAGAGCTTCATAACTCTTACGTGCCCACTTATGTTCCATACCATAACCTCCATTTTTCAAAGTATTAAAACCTTCATTTTCTATCTTCCAGCGTAAACGTCCAGTATGGACTGTATCAGATACATTCTGTTTGTCGATTGACAAATTTGTCAGATAAACCAAGCATTGTGTGGTATTTTGTGCTTCTGTAACAGCATCATTATCAGAAGCTTTCCAAGTTTTAGTCTCAAGACACTCTAGCCAGTTTAGCGTATGACCTTTATAATCAATACTATCTACCCAGCGAAAAGATTGTACTGTTTTACTATCTTTATTATCGGTTCTATATCGAGTTTCTTGGGATTTATTTTCGGTTTGAACTCGTTGTAATTCATAAACCTCTTCCCAAACTGTAGGGAGATTACCATCTTTGAAAGTAATACAGTAAGCCCATTGATTTGTTTCACAAATATGAAAAAAATCTTTATAAGGATAAAGTCCATCAGCAAGTATTATCATGGGCAATCTTGGATAAGCTTTTTTAAGTTTCTCAGCCAATCGTTTGAAGGCTTTGCGTTCACAATCTTGTTTCTCGTAATTTCCATCACTTGGATTTTCTATCCATTCACTTGCCAGTGAAATAGAAAATCCATTCGGAGTGATTAAACGGGCATCAAGCACAGTATGGAAATAAGTAGTTTTACCGGTTTTTGAAGTTTTCTGGTGACATTGTTCACAATGTTTCTGGTTAAAACTTACTACACCACTACCATCTATCGCAATCCGATACCAACGATTACGGTAACGGCTTTTCCGAAAGACTTTACGTTCTAACAAGCTCCCTATCATCGTCTGTTTTAGTTTCTCAATTTGTTCACTATTAATCAATTTAATAACATTGTGAACAGTATCTCCATGAGGCATATCAAACCCAAAGATTTTCTTATAATTTTTGCGAAATTGTAAATCTTCACGTTTGTTATTGTAGCCATTACGGGATTCAGTTTTAAATAAACTCATAGCTATACAAGCCGTGATTATAGCTGCTATTTCATATTCGGAAGTTTTGCTACGAACCTCATCTATTTCACGCATCCAATCAAATAGTTCTGGGAAATGGTGATGAATTGTGGTATATATTTGATATATTATATTAGTTTTCTTCTGTTTTTGAGCTATTATCGCTGCTTTTTCTTGCTTTGGTTTTTCTTGACGAGCTTTGGATTTTTTCAGTTGTTGAAATTTTTTGCTATTCTTAAGCCGTGAGTGTTTTTTCATTGAGATAATGTTAATAAAAAATAGTTAAAAAGCACTTATTATCCACTAAAAATAGCCAGAAAAATATTTGTTTGTGATTTACTTAATTAATTGAGTTTGTTGATATAGTTTTTATACTCTGAATTGCTGAAAAAATACAGCCTTGCAAGATAGTCAATTTGAGATGGAAAAGGCAAAACAGGCAATTGAGCTAAAAGCTCAAGAGTTGGAACTGGCGAGTAAATACAAATCTGAATTCCTGGCTAATATGTCGCATGAATTACGCACGCCGTTAAATAGCTTGCTGATTCTCGCACAATTATTAGCTGGTAATAAAAAGAAAAATCTCACTGATAAACAGGTGCAATATGCACAAACAATTCACAGTGCCGGGTCTGATTTGCTGACATTGATCAATGAAATCCTTGATTTATCCAAGGTAGAAGCGGGCAAAATAGAAATTCAGCCAGAAGATGTCTCTGTGTCTGAGTTGGTTGCAACTCTTGAACAGAAATTCATTCATGTGGCCGAAAATAAGAGTTTGGAGTTTCATGTTAATGTCGAGAAAGGATTGCCAGCAACAATATATACAGATGGGCAACGCCTGAATCAAATTATCAACAACCAGCTTTCTAATGCGTTTAAGTTTACCAGTGATGGCGGTATTACAATTAGTATTGGACGACCTTCTGAAGAAGATAATCTGACTCTGCTGGGCTTAACTGCTGCTAGTAGTGTTGCGATTAGCGTAACAGATACTGGTATTGGTATTAAGAAAGATAAACAACAACAGATATTTGAAGCCTTTCAGCAAGAAGATGGTAGCACCAATCGGCGTTTTGGTGGAACTGGACTGGGCTTGTCGATTTCCCGACAGTTATCCAGATTACTGGGTGGGGATTTGGTTTTACATAGTGAAGAAGGTAAAGGCAGTACTTTTACGCTATTATTGCCTGAAAGAGTAGAAATTCAGAAAGATACAGAAGAATCTATTGAAAAAACACCAGAAACCAAGCCAAAAACTTCACAATTCGCTGCTGCACCTATAAAGGTAGCAGAAATCAGTCAAGCACCTAAGATAAAGATTGAAGACGATAGGGAGGACTTAAAATCTGGAGATAAAGTTATCTTAATTGTTGAAGATGACCAGAAATTTTCAAGTGTCCTAGTAGAGTTGGCACGAGAGAAGCGATTTAAAGTCTTGCTGGCAGAGGATGGCAAAACTGGTTTAGAACTGGCTAACGAGTATAAGCCACAAGCGATTATGTTAGATGTAGGATTACCGCAGCTTGATGGCTGGACGGTTATGGAACATTTAAAGGATAATCCAGAAACGCGGCATATTCCAGTACACTTTATGTCAGCTGATGAGCAAGATGCAGAAGCTAAGCAGATGGGCGCAATAGGCTATTTGCATAAACCTGTCAGTATGGACATGATTGGACAGGCTTTCAAGAAGATAGAGCGATTTCTGTATAAAAGCGTGAAAAAGTTACTGATCGTCGTCGATAATGAGGAGCATCAAAAACAAATTGTTGATTTGGTTGGTGAAGGCACTGTTGAAACTACCATCTCAAAAACACAGGATGATGCAATTAAGAAACTCAAAACGATTATCTTTGAATGTATCATTATTGATGTTGATGCAGAAGATAAATCAGCTCTTAAATTGCTTGAACAGACTTACCAAGATGAGAATCTATCTCAAATTCCAGTAATTATCCATTCTAAGCGTGACTTGAGCGAGGCTGAGGAAAAATTATTGCAGCGCGTTGGTGGAAATATCACAATTAAGGAAGTGCATTCACCGGAACGCTTATTGGATGAAGCGACGCTATTTCTCCATCAAGTAGAGTCCAAGTTACCCGAAGAAAAACAGGAAATGCTCCGACAAGTGCATGACAAGGAAGCGATATTTAAGGATAAAAAGGTGTTGATTGTAGATG
>JAUXDP010000238.1 GCA_030618325.1 Methylococcaceae bacterium
TAGGCCGTAGGCTAGTTGTATTTTTTATTTCGAAAGGATAGAATCAAAAAGTTTGAATTCCCTTCGGCAAGAAATCATTCTGTATAATAGCGATATATTGGATATTTCGTTATTATCCAGAATGATTCCTTGCCGAAGGTAATTCGATCTTTGTGATTCTATCTTTTCGAAATAAAAAATACAACTAGCCTACGGCCTAGATTATTCCATGGTCTATTCTCATTTCAGCTGAAAACTATCGATTAGTATTTATTAGCATAGGCATAATACCTTTCGAATTACTTCACTACCCTTAAAAGAGATATGCGAAGCCTCTTTTCTTTGCGTTGTTAATCTGAATACACGGTCAGCTTAATTTTATTAAAGAAGAGTGAATATTCTGAGAATGTGGTGAACAAAGGGGGAAGCTATTAATGGTTCAAGGTGCTGTGAAACCAATATCTTGCTATAGTATCAAATTAATTGATTTTTCGGATATTACGAGTTGGAACTAGAGGATGAGACTGTGAAAGTATTCATCGTAGGTTGGGTTGAGGAACGAAACCCAACATGTGAGGCTTTGTGAGCCATTGATTGTTGGGCTTCGTACCTCAGCACCAACCTACAATTTAATATTTTTTTCAATATCTCAGAATACTTTCACAGTCTCGGATCCTTTATGCACCTTTATGAGCGATAAAATATCAAGGAGTAATCATGAGTTATCAACACATCTTACTAACACTCGATTATTCAGAACACGGCGATTATGTTTTGCAAAAAGGGCAAGTACTGGCACAGGTGTTCTCGGCTAAATTAAGTTTGGTTCATGTTTTGGATAATATACCGATGCCACAAGTTGCCTATGGAACAATTATTCCTCTAACCGAACAAACAGACAATGCTTTACTGGAAGCGGAGAAGACCAAGTTTATTCAAATTGCTGATAAACTGGGTATTGACGAGGATTCCAGATGGATGGTTTGGGGGAACCCAAAGCAAGAGATTACTCATATTGCAGAGAAGGAAAATGCTGATCTGATTATTGTTGGTTCTCATGGCCGACATGGTTTGGCTTTGTTATTGGGTTCAACAGCAAATGCGGTATTACACTACGCTAAATGTGATGTCTTAGCGGTAAGATTGCAAGATTAATTGTAACTGTTCAGCTCATGTCTAATTTTCGCGATTCCAGTGTCAAAAGTGCTTATCTATGCACATGAACTGTGCGCTTTTTTTTACTCACAAAAATCAGAGGCAAACTGAATAGTTACAGGGGTTTAGCTAAATACTTTTCTAGAATCATTCTCAGCCAACTAAAAGAACTAATATTACAGATACCCAGTAGTTATTTTTTGTTTAAGATTTTCCCACAAACTTAATCGACCTGAACTTCCTACACGCTGCCCAGTGCCACGGGCTTTAGCTATCCATAGACCCGTACCATTGAAGCTGTATACGGGTAATAAATCTTTCCGCTGATCCGCTTGTTTAATTTCAGGGATTAAATTATCCAGAACCAAAGGGATAGAACGTGGATGGGCAAAGTAGGTCAATACCATATGTGCTTGTCCTAATTTAATTGCTTTGACATAAGTTAAACGTAACTTTTCTTCGGCGATACCGACTTCTTTTAAGCTAAAGTATTTTGCAATCGAGAAATCTTCACAATCACCGGCACCGGATGCAATAAATTCCAGCGGGGTTGCCCAATAATCATTTTTCCCCCAATGGCTCAGATCATCGACAAAATGAATATGCTGATTAAAAAAGTCATTAATCAAAGCTAGTTTTTGTTGATCCTGTTTGGCTCGTTTGGCCGCAACTAGTATGTTTTGCCAGGCAACGGCCCGTAGTCTAGCCTTACTATCATATTTTTCTTCGATTTTACCGAGTACTTTTTGGCTAAGAGTTAAATCTGGTGAAACTGAAGCAACATAAAAGGTTGATAGATATAAAATTAGGATATTGAGAAGGCGTGACATCAATAAACCTTAGATTGTCTGGCGACTGGCTCCATAAATACCTATATTTTTCAGCCTTTCAAAGTCTTGGTCTGAGCTAATGCTTTCAGCCAATATTTTAATATTCAGCAAATCACCAAATTCTTTAATAGTGGTTACCAGAGAGATTTTTTCCGGATTGTTATTGATGTCTGTAGTTATATCTCTGGCTAATCGTAAGTAGTCGAATTTAAGTTGTTTGAGCTCATCGAAAGGGAGCAATTGAGGTTCATACCGTTTCAAAATAACTTTTGCTCCCGCACTATGTATGAAGTCGATAAACTCGGGAATGACGGGCAGGTGTTTTTTTATTGTATAAGCAGAGAGACTGAAGATTAGTTGGTTGGCAATTTGCTGATGATTTTTGAGAGCATTAGTTAACCAGGAACGAAAATGGCCACTTCTAACTGTAGTGATCGATAAGTTAATTGTTATGGGGTGTTTGATATGATTGGTATTGATAGACTTAATGACTCTGGCAATAACACCCTGGTCTAATACCACTGCTTTATCATATTTTTCAGCCATGGAAATAAAAGTGCTTGTGGCTAACTCGTGTTGATTTTCATCCTTTATATAGGCAAAAGCTTCTTCCATGACTAAAGTATTTTCCCCGCTTGAGATCATGTTGTTAGCTTGATTAATATACTTTACTTGATATCTTTTATTATCAACAATTTGTTCCACAAGGTTTTTCCACGTCATCAAATCTTTAGCTTGATCGGTTGCCTTTACAATGAAGTAACTGTTACTGCCAATTTGTTTGGCTTGCTCAAGTGCTTCATGTGCGGAAGCTACAATATTTTTTCTGGTGCTGAGTTGATTAAAGGCGGTGATGCCAATATGCGCAATATCTTGCCTTTGGTATCGATTTCCAAAATCGATGAGACTTTGTGTGATATTGTTGGCAAATGTTGCTATTTTTCCCACTGATGTGGTTTTGTGGATGAGCGCAAATTTTGCACCGAATAGTCGATAACTATTGATGGGATCAATGTCTGTAGATGATTCCTTGAGTAGCTTGGCAAAATCTTTTAAAAATTGATCGGTTTTTTCATTGCCTAGTTGATTGGCCAGATCATCCAGATCGTCAATTTTAATGAGTAAGACGTAGCCCTCAATATTTTCAGAAAGTAATTGTTTTAATTCTGTTGTAAATCGAGATTGGTTTCCTAAGCCCGTGAGACCATCAAATTGTAAATTTCTGTCGGCGGTTTCTATTTTTTGATTTAAGCTGGCAAAAATGCGAGCTGTTTTTTGCGACATTGAGTTCATCGCCATAGCGACATTTCTAACTTCAGTTGTCCAGGGGAGTTGTTTGATGGTTGTATAATTGCCTTCGCCGATAGATTTTGCTAAAGATTCAATTTTCTTCAAGGGCAATAATGTAAAGCGAAGTGTTAAAGTCAACAACGCAAAAGCTATAGCAAAAGCGAGTAGGGAGTAGATAAAGCTTTTTTGTGCCTGTTTGTATAATTGTAGATAGCCATATCCAGGATTAATAGTGACGTATAATTCACCGGCTATTGCCCAGCCAGAGCTAACTTCAGTTTTTGCTGTAGCCGTTTTCATGGGCAGTAACCGTACAAACCATGCAGGAACAGTATCAAAAAGCTGATCGTTGGTTAAAGTGAGCCTATCTTTTAGATCACCATTGACCAGTTTTATTTCTTGGTAATAACCCCGATCAAATACAGCGTTCATTACTGTTTCTATCATTGGGTTATCATCATTTTCCATATGTGGACTAAGTGCCAGACCAAGAGATGTGGCAGTATCCTGCGCGTGGATTTTCGATTCAATTTCCAGATAATCACGAATATTGTCAATACTGATAACAAAGTTGACAGTAAAAATGACTAAAAACAGGGTTGATAATAATGCCAATAATTGTTTGGAAAGCGACATTTATAGATCCTTTTGTCTTAAGGTAATTAACATCATAGTTGATAACTCATAAAATGAGTATTTATCAGTCTATGAACAGCCTGAAAACATCTGCATTAAAATAAAAAAGTTCGGTATAATTTACTAATTTTCATTAGATTTATTGGGGAATTATGTCGGCAATAAATAAAGTCGTTTTAGCTTATTCAGGCGGTCTGGATACTTCTGTTATTTTAAAATGGTTGCAGGATGTTTATTCTTGCGAAGTGGTTTGTTTTACTGCCGATATAGGGCAGGGGGAAGAAGTTGAACCCGCTCGTGCAAAAGCCGAGGCTCTAGGTATTAAGGAAATTTATATTGAAGACTTGCGTGAAGAATTTGTGCGGGATTACGTTTACCCGATGTTTCGTGCTAACGCGATCTATGAGGGGGAGTATCTTTTAGGTACATCAATTGCCCGGCCACTAATTGCTAAACGTCTGATAGATATTGCTAACGAAACCGGTGCAAAGGCCATATCTCATGGTGCGACTGGCAAAGGCAATGATCAGGTCAGGTTTGAATTAGGCGCTTATGCGCTAAGGCCCGATATACATGTTATTGCTCCCTGGCGCGAGTGGGATTTAAATTCGCGGCAAAAATTACTGGCTTATGCTGATCAGCATGGTATTCCCGTGGAAATGAAAAAAGGCAAAGCTTCCCCGTATTCGATGGATGCTAATTTACTGCATATTTCTTATGAAGGCGGCATTTTGGAAGATCCATGGGCAGAACCTGAAGAAGATATGTGGCGTTGGAGTGTTGCACCAGAAGCGGCACCAGATAAACCTAGTTACATAGAATTGACTTATCTTAAAGGTGATATCGTTGCCATTGATGGTGAATCGCTTTCTCCTGCTACCGTTTTGGAAAATTTAAATCGCATAGCAGGCGATAATGGCATAGGGCGTTTGGATATTGTGGAAAACCGTTATGTTGGCATGAAATCTCGAGGATGTTATGAAACTCCGGGGGGAACAATAATGCTTAAAGCCCACAGGGCAATTGAGTCATTAACGCTAGATCGTGAGGTGGCACACTTGAAAGATGAGTTGATGCCCCGTTATGCAAAACTTATTTATAATGGTTACTGGTGGAGCC
>JAUXDP010000139.1 GCA_030618325.1 Methylococcaceae bacterium
AGCAAAAAGCTTTCCAGTTCGCGCAGAAAGAAGCGACTACGTTTTGGGTAGCTGAAGCCGAGAGTTGATAACGCATCAATGACTCGGTGACGGCCAACATGCATGCCATAACGTGTTTCAACCCCGATAATGGCGACAATAATTTCTGGTGGAACACCGTACTGTTCAGCAACAGAATTCAAAGCTAGTTCGTTTTTCTGCCAAAACTCTACACCGCCATCAATACGCGAGTCGGTCATGAAAATTTTTCGATATTTGTGCCAGGGCATTGCTTCCGCAGGTGCAGCAATGGTTTTGAGGATATTTTCTTTGATTTCTACTGACGCAAACAGACGTGTAAGCTCGGTTTTATCAAACTGATGTTTATTATGCATTTGGTTAACAAATGCTGTGACTGCTGCCTGATCTTTAATGGCCGCATTAACGGTAAGAGTCAGGAAAAATAATATAAATATACTGCTGTATTTCATGGGTTTAAGTAGGCAAAAATTTTCTGTGAGTGTGAATTGACATAAGGATACCGAAACTGCTTAGCAGTGTCACCATAGATGTGCCGCCATAACTAATTAAGGGTAAAGGAACCCCTACGACAGGTAATATACCAACGACCATGCCGATGTTGACAAAAATATAAACAAAAAAGGTAAAGGTTAAACTGCCAGCCAATAATCGACTGTAGCTATCTTGCGCTTGTACGGCGATATAGAGGCACCGACTAATAATCAGTAAATAAAGGCATAGTAGCCCAAGGCAGCCGGATAGTCCAAATTCTTCTGCAAAAACGGCGAAAATAAAATCAGTGGAACTTTCCGGTAGAAAATCCAGTTCTGACTGAGTGCTGCCTAACCAGCCTTTACCATTGACTCCGCCTGAACCAATGGCAATTTTAGACTGGATGATGTGATAGCCGGCTCCTAGTGGGTCAGCTTCTGGGTTTATAAAAGTAAGGACTCTGGTGCGCTGGTATTCACGCATAAAGTGCCACAGTATCGGGGTCATCGAAGCAAGAGCTACAAGCGTAGTCAATAAAAATCGCCATGAAATACCGGCAAAAAATAATACGGCAGCACCGGAACTGGCCACTAGTATGGAGGTTCCCAGGTCAGGTTGTTTGGCAATGAGCAGAGTTGGCACAAAAATTAACACGCCTGCGATGAGTATTTGTTTCCATTTTGGGGGTAAAGGATGTTCTGCTAAATACCAGGCGATCATCATTGGGGTGGTCACCTTGATCATTTCAGAAGGTTGAAAGCGAAAAAAACCTAGATTTAACCAGCGCTGTGCTCCTTTTCCCATATCTCCCATTAATAGTACGCCTACAAGCAGAACTACGCCAAGGCCATATAACAAAACGGAGTGGCGTTGAAATTGTTGGGGATTGATATGGGCCAGCAGGATCATAAACCCGAAAGCGATGGCCATACGAACGCCTTGTTTTATGAGTATTTCGGTGTTTTGACCGCTTGCACTGTATAAAACGGTAAAGCTAAGAGCGGAAATTATTAATAAACCAGCAAGCAGTGGAATATCAATATGCAATTTTCTTAAGATCTTGCCCACTAAAGAAGAGGTATGAAAGTGCTCTTGGCGTGTTTCTGTAATCATTATGGCGCCTGTTCAGACAGATATTTTTTGATGACTTTCGCTGCAATAGGTGCCGCTACCGAACCACCATGACCGCCATTTTCAACGATTACCGCAATCGCTATTTGTGGGTTCTCTGCTGGAGCGAAAGCAATAAACAAGGCGTGGTCACGCAGCTTAAAGGCAATTTCTTCTTCGCTGTATTGCTCTTCCTGTTTTACTGAAAAAACTTGTGCGGTGCCAGTTTTTCCTGCTATTTGATAATCGATATCCTTGCCGATTCGTTTAGCTGTGCCTCTGGCGCCATGAACAACATTAATCATAGCATCAATAATAAAGGTGACATTTTCGGTTTTTAGCGTAATGTTCTGTGGTTTTTTGGACGCAGTGGGTTGGCTTGAATTATCTGTCTCAATTCGGGTAACCAGCGTGGGGTAGACTACTTTTCCCTGATTCGCTAGCGTTGCTGTTGCCCTTGCTAACTGTAACGCAGAGACTTGGGTAAATCCTTGGCCTATACCTGTGATTAAGGTTTCTCCATGATACCAGGATTCATTGTATGCAGCTTTTTTCCACTTTTTGGATGGTATTAATCCAGATTTTTCACCACTTAGATCAATGCCCGTTTTTTCACTAAAGCCGAATTGTACAAGAAAATTATGGATACGCTCGATGCCTAATTTATAGGCTAGATCATAAAAATAAACATCACAGGATTGAATAATTGCATCCTTTAATCGGACTGATCCATGTCCCTGCTTTTTCCAGTCTCTGTACCGGTGACTTAATTTGGGTAATCTGTAATAGCCAGGGCAAAATAATTTGCTATGCGTTTTAGTGGTTTGGTATTCAAGGCCGGCAAGACCAAGAAAAGGCTTTATTGTAGATCCAGGGGGGTAGAGACCACGTAATGCGCGGTTAAATAACGGGCGATCATCAGAATCTTGAAGTGCTTTATACTCAGTTGTACTGATACCGGAAACAAACAAGTTTGGATCAAAGCCCGGGCGGCTGGTAAAAACCAGAACACCACCAGTGGTAATATCGATGGCAATGACCGCACCATTATAATTATCCAGGGCGTCATGAGCGATTTGTTGTAACTCAATATCCAAAGCCAGATACAGATTTGAGCCAGGCTTGGGGTTAATAGTAGTATCGAGCGTTCTTATGGCTCGGCCTTGTGCATTAGTTTCAATTTCGGCATAACCTGTGGTTCCGTGCAAAATATTTTCATAGGATTTTTCCACACCTGTTTTGCCTATGTGATGGGTTCCCCGGTATTCTGCTACTGGTAATGATTTCAATTCCCGTTCATTAATTCTGCCTAAATAACCAACAACGTGTGCAGTGATTTCTGAATAAGGATATTGACGGAGCAGTCCCGCATGAATATCCACCCCAGGAAATGAATGCCTCACCACTGCAAATTTTGCCACCTGGGCATCACTCATATGCAACAGTAGTGGTGTAGCATTGAAGCGTTTTTGTCGTTTCCGTTGGCGGTGAAATTGGCTGATTTTTTCATCAGGTATGTTTAACAGGGACTGTAATTTTTGCAGAGTATCATCCAGGGCAGGAATTTGTTCAGGAATTAATTCCAGTGTATAGGTAGGGACATTTTCAGCAAGAACTTTGCCTTTCCGATCATATATAATTCCTCGTGTAGGCGGTACTGGGGCTAATTTAATACGATTTTTTTTGGCCATGCTGGAATATTGTTCATGGCCAACGACTTGTAGGTAAATTAAACGTACTACCAAAGTGGTTGTGAGCAGTAAGATAAACACAAAAATGGTGACAATTCGGCTAAGAAAAATCCTATTTTCTGTTATCGAATCTTTGATTGAATAAGCTCTGGACATAAATAGTAAGGCAAGATCAGCGCAGTTTTCTTGGCACTCGAACCAGACTTAGTATGGAATAAACTATTGGCCAGAAAAGGGTTCCTGAAATAACAGGCCACCAGAAAGCTGAGGTAAATCGGGTTGCGCTGTGAAAGTTCTCAGTCCAGAAAATCAATAGTTGTGATAAGAATTGCACAAAAAATATGAGCAATCCTTGTTGGAATAGAGGGAATCGTCTTAAGCGATGGTGGTTCTTTGCGCAAAAATAGATGGCTAAAGGATAGGCCAACGCATATTGACCGAGCAGTCTTCCGGTCAATACATCAGTTAAAAGGCCGACTGTCCAGGCACTGATTATGCCTGTTCTCTCGGGTGTCGTAATTGACCAGTAGATCAAGGTCAAAAGCACCCAGTCGGGATTCAATTCAGAAAAGAAAGCTGGGAAGGGAGCAATTTTTAAGGCCATCGCTACAAAGATGGTAAAAATAAAAATGCCCAGACCTTGAGGTTTATTCAGTGACATCGGTGTTATGTTGTTCCGGATTTTGATTCTCAGTTAAGGGCACAGGTTTTGAATCACTCCAAACTATCAATAATTCACGGGTTTTATCCAGTTGAGCTTTGGGTGTGGCTGATACCGAAGCAAATGGTTTGTCCGACTGAGGATTAAAATTATCAACGACTGCGACTGGATAACCGTATGGAAACCGTCCACCCAGGCCAGAAGTAATTAGTAAATCGCCGGGGATGATGTCAGCATTATTAGGTAAAAAAGGCAGGTTTAGCTGGTTAAGCTGGCCGCTACCAACTGCAATTGTTCTTAAACCATTGCGGTTAACTTGTACCGGGATAGCGTGACTCGGATCTGTAATCAGTATGATTTCGGAGGTCAAAGGTGTTGAGCGAATAACTTGTCCGACTATTCCGTCAGCATCCATGACGGGCTGTTGGGCATGAACGCCAAATCGGGAACCTTTATTAACTAAAACCGTGTGTTCGTACGGGGCCAGATTTACAGAAAGTAGTTCTGCAACCAGAACTTGCTCGCCTAGTTTAAATGAATTGGCCAATAGCGCACGGAGGCGAATGTTTTCTTTTTCCAGGGCTTCAAATTTGAGTAATTTTGCTTTAGTTATTAAATGATCTTGCTTGAGTTTATTATATTCTTCCCTCAAGGTGCTGTTTGAATTTACTGATGATATGGCCTGGTTAGTCACAGTTTTTGGCAAACTGACAATAAACTGTACGGGGTATGTGATTAGCGAGAGAGCCGAGCGTAACCCGCTCAGGTGGTTGCTCCGGTGTTCTGTAATCAATAAAGCAACAGAAACAACAACAACGAACAATAAGCGGGTATTGACTGATGGACCAGATGTGAATAAAAGTTTTATGCCTGTTACCTTTTTTACAGAACAAATGAGGAATTATACTCCTGTAGCAGGAATATTTGGGTTATAAGGAAAAGAAGTATATTTGGGATTACTCTAGTGAGAAAACTTCTGCGCCTAGTTCATCCATCATTTCTAAAACACGACCACCACCTCTGGCTACACAAGTTAACGGATCATCGGCAATATTAACTGGCAAACCGGTTTCTTCAGAAATAAGACGGTCTATATCATTCAATAAAGCGCCTCCTCCTGTGATTACTATACCCATATCAGCAACATCTGCGCCTAGTTCAGGTGGTGTTTGTTCCAAGGCTACTTTAACTGCACCAACTATACCGGCTAGTGGTTCCTGTAATGCTTCCAGAATTTCGTTACTGTTCAGGGTGAAGCTGCGTGGTACACCTTCGGCAAGGTTGCGGCCTTTAACCTCAATTTCCTTGATTTCACTGCCAGGATAGGCGGTGCCAATTTCTTTCTTTATGCGCTCAGCGGTAGCTTCGCCGATTAAGGTGCCGTAATTTCTGCGGACATAATTAATGATGGCTTCATCGAAACGGTCTCCGCCAATTCTGACGGAAGAGGAATACACGATGCCATTTAAAGAGATGACAGCAACCTCAGATGTGCCTCCCCCAATATCCAGAACCATAGAACCATGAGGTTCATCAATGGGCAAGCCAGCACCAATAGCCGCAGACATGGGTTCTTCAATTAAAAAGACTTCGCGGGCGCCGGCCATTGCTGCAGATTCTCTAATGGCGCGGCGTTCAACTTGAGTAGAACCGCAAGGAACACAAATCAAGATACGTGGGCTAGGACGCAGAAATTTTCTTTCATGAACTTTTTCAATAAAAAATCGAAGCATTCTTTCTGTGATAGTAAAATCAGCAATAACTCCATCCTTAAGGGGGCGGATCGCTGTTATGTTTCCCGGTGTGCGGCCCAACATTTGTTTCGCCTCAGTGCCAACTGCAGCAATGGTTTTCACTCCGCGAATCCGGTCTTCCTTGATGGCTACCACTGAAGGTTCATTGAGAACGATACCTTGTTCTGGAATATAAATCAGGGTATTAGCGGTCCCAAGGTCTATAGAAAGATCATTGGAAAAAAGGCCACGGATTCTATTGAACATTTATTACCTGTATTTGAAAGCGAAAAAAAAGAGGCTGTCTTGTAAAAAACAATCGAAGAAAAAAGTGGAAAAAGCAGACCACGTCTTTGAAAATTCGAGGCGAATAGTAAACTATTTAACAAAGATTTTCGAAAATATGGGCAATTTTTCCAGTTTTGCTGACGATTCATTTTTAACGAGCCAGCCTCTCGTACTACTCTAACAATCAAGCGAGTATTTTGGCAAGATTTAAAGTATGATATTTTATCAAAATTTACTATAAATAGTTGACGGAGTAATTGGATGGCATTAACTGCTGAAGATGTTAATAAAATAGCTTATCTTGCAAGGCTCGGTATTGATGCGAAAGATATTGATGCTTATACCCGGGACTTGTCCGGTATTTTGGGTCTGGTTGCGCAAATGAGTTTGGTTGATACCGATGATGTCCAGCCTATGGCGCATCCTATGGATCAAACCCAAAGGCTAAGAGCAGATGAAGTGACCGAGCAGGATCAACACGAATACTTTCAAAAACAGGCTCCACAAGTGGAGGCAGATTTATACCTTGTCCCTAAAGTTATTGAGTGAAGGATCGGCTGACTATGCATACTAAAACAATTGCCGAATTGGCTAAAGGATTACGCGCTAAAGAATTTTCCAGTCTGGAATTGACCCAGCATTACCTGGACCGAATAAAACAAGCCGAAATATTAAATAGCTTTGTTACGGTGACTGAACAGCAGGCGATTGCTACCGCTAAAAAAGCAGATGAACAGCTTGCCAGTGGTGAGGGAGGAGTGCTCACAGGCATTCCTTTGGCGCAAAAAGATATATTTTGTACTCAAGATGTGAAGACCAGTTGTGGTTCAAAAATGCTCGATAATTTTATCTCGCCATACAATGCAACCGTCATTGAGAAATTTAACCAGGCTGGCGCGGTAATGCTAGGCAAACTCAATATGGATGAATTTGCCATGGGCTCATCAAATGAGACCAGCTTTTATGGCCCAGTAAAAAATCCGTGGGATACCGGAACCGTTCCAGGCGGATCTTCTGGCGGTTCAGCTTCTGCGGTAGCAGCACGCCTGGCTGCTGGAGCGACAGGCACGGATACTGGTGGGTCAATTCGTCAACCAGCTGCGTTTTGTGGTATTACCGGCTTAAAACCAACTTATGGTCGTGTTTCTCGATACGGCATGATTGCTTTTGCATCCAGTCTGGATCAAGCTGGGCCGATGACACAAACGGTTGAAGATGCGGCCATTATGCTCCAAACGATGGCTGGATTTGATGTTAAGGATTCGACCAGTGTTGATTTGCCAGTTCCAGATTACAGGGCGGAACTTAACAATAATATTTCCGGGTTAAAAATAGGAGTAATCAAAGAGTTTTTTGCCGAAGGTCTGGATAGCGAATGTGCGGCAACGGTTGAAACTGCATTGGATGAATATCGAAAACTGGGTGCGGAAATTAAAGAAATCTCCATGCCAAATCTGAAATTGTCGATTCCTGTTTACTATGTTATTGCACCTGCTGAATGTTCAGCCAATTTATCCCGTTTTGATGGCGTCAGATTTGGCTATCGCTGTGAAAATCCAGAAGATCTGAACGATTTGTATATACGCTCGCGTGGTGAAGGGTTGGGTGCGGAGGTGAAACGCCGTATTTTGATAGGCACCTACGCCTTGTCGGCCGGTTATTACGATGCCTATTATATAAAGGCACAAAAAGTTCGCCGCTTAATCAGTGAGGATTTTAAAAAAGCATTCGCTGAAGTGGATGTCATAATGGGGCCGGTTACACCATCAACAGCTTTTGGGCTAGGCGAAAAAACCGGCGACCCGATAGCCATGTATCTTTCCGATATGTATACCATCGCGGTAAATTTGGCTGGCTTGCCCGCGATTTCTGTACCTGCAGGATTTGCTGGCAATAAACCCGTAGGGTTGCAAATTATTGGTGATTATTTTGCCGAAAGTCGTGTCCTAAATGCGGCTCACCAATATCAGTTGGTTACCGATTGGCATCGTCGTTTACCGGAACAATTCGCATAGGAGACTAAGATGGAATGGGAAGTAGTTATTGGTCTGGAAATCCACGCCCAGCTCGCTACAAAATCAAAAATATTTTCTGGCGCCTCTACCGCTTATGGCGCATCGCCTAATTCACAGGCTTGTGCCGTCGATCTTGGGTTGCCAGGTGTATTGCCGGTATTAAACAAAGAGGCTGTACGAATGGCCGTTAAATTTGGCATGGCCATTGAAGCAGAAATTGCACCTTATTCAGTCTTTGCCAGAAAAAATTATTTTTACCCTGACTTACCCAAAGGCTATCAGATTAGTCAATTTGAACTGCCAATTGTTGGTATCGGTCATTTGGATATTCAGGTGGATGGCATAACCAAACGGATTGGAATTACCAGAGCGCATTTGGAAGAAGATGCTGGTAAGTCTTTGCATGAAAATTTTCATGGTTCAACCGGTATTGATCTTAACAGAGCAGGAACACCATTGTTAGAAATTGTTTCAGAACCAGACAT
>JAUXDP010000300.1 GCA_030618325.1 Methylococcaceae bacterium
ACTCTTGCCAAAGGCCCGACACGATACCAGCCTTTTTCTTTGCCTAATGCGGTTAGATAAGGAAATTTCATATAAGTCCACGAGCGGACTTCTTCATGAATGATGTCGTTATAGTTGCAATAGTCAAAATTATCCAAAATGGTGTCGCCATTAGCCAGTCTGGCACGGATTCCACCATGATATAGCCCCAATGCGCCGCTAGGCTTGGTCAACCCAAGATAATTAGTCTCTATGGTGGCAAAATCATCGTAATAGGGCAGGTTTGAACAATGAACCTTTTTAACCAGTGCGACAGCCCCCGCTGACCATTCGATTATCTGCTCTATATCCTGTTTTAAATAGTCCCGCTCGGATTTAGTCAGCGATTTATTCATGCCCCCAGCGATGGCACCTGTACCATGAATGCGTTTACCAGAGACCATGCGAATGACTTCCTGGCCAAATTTTCGTAGCTTAACGCCTTGCAGGCCAATATCAGGGTATTCATTTAATACCGCAATAATATTGCGCTTGCTTATATCGCTTTCAAAACCGAATAATAAATCAGGACTGGAGAGATGAAAGAAGTGTAAAGCATGCGATTGCAGTACTTGGCCAAAATGCAATAAACGTCTTAATTTATCAGCAGCGGGCAGTAGGTTTTCTGGATCAACCCCCACTAACTGGTCAATTGCCTTTGCTGCAGCCAGATGGTGACTGACAGGGCAAATTCCACATAGACGCTGGACCAGAACAGGCAATTCCCAGTAAGGCCTGCCTTGAATGAATCGTTCAAATCCACGGAATTCGACGATATGGAGCCGAGCTTGTTTTACTTTATTGTTTTCATCTAATAATAAAGTAACTTTGCCATGGCCTTCAACTCTTGAAACTGGGTCTATCACCACACGTTTCAGGTTTTCCTGATTTTCAGCTGTTTCTAAATTTTCGTACATAACGCATCAACAATAATGTTATATTTTTAGTCTAACATGAACTCTAAAGTCGTAGTAAGCCTGAATTTAAGGAACCTAAAGCAAGTGCCAATGGTTATTTCTACCTATTTTCACACATCCCTTTTTGTCGTTCGGCTGTCAGTGTTATTGTCTTATAATTTTAAACCCTAACTCCACCATCTCCCTTGAACATAGGCGCCTGCAAGCATAGAAAAGAGTGCAATAAGTAACGGCCAGTTTCCCGCTCCAAGTCCTGCAATAGCTGGGCCTGGACAAACACCACAGATTCCCCAGCCAATACCAAAAATAAGTGCTCCTAGTAATGTTCGCTTCATTGTTTCAAGAGGTTTTTGCCCGAATTGTTCTGCCAATAAGGGAGTTTTTAAAATGTGGGGCGCCATTTGATAAAAGATCATAGTCAAACCTGTAGCACCCCCCAGTACCAATAAAAGACCAAAATCTTCAAAACGCAAAAAGCTTAATACGACTTCTGGTTGAATCATAGATGAGATAGAAAGCCCAAGCCCAAACAATGTGCCAGATCCTAAAATTGCAAGCCAATAGATAGCTGTTTTCATAAAATATTATCCTAATGAAGCGATGAGTTGTGCCGTAATGATGGCTGCTGATAGAAAAACCAGAACAGCGAGTACAGAGGGTAGACTAAGTGATGCAACCCCACAGATGCCATGCCCTGATGTACATCCATTTCCAAGCCGGGCACCAAACCCAGCGATAAAGCCACCCAATGCCAATCGCTCCCACGAAACGCTAGTCACGACCATCCCAGAACCAGAAAAACTTAGCCAGATAAAAGCACCTAAAATCAGCCCTGCTGCATAGACTAACCGCCACTGCCGTGTTTTAAAATGTTTTTCCTGCTGGAAAAACGATGCTTTTGAAAAAAAAGACCAGACTGCCGAATAGACGCTACTCATCCCTCCGACAAGCCCCGTTAGAACAAACAAAAGACTGACGCCTAAGCCAATAAGTAAACCGCCAGTAATATAATGCGCCAAACCAAGAGGGAACAAGGTATCTATCAACTCCATAAAGCCTCCAAAAATAATCATGAAAAAAAACTGTATTTGATTGTAATCAAACGTATCTTCCTAAGCAATTTTTTATTAGCAGCCTGATTATTTTAAGCAGGATTGGTAAACGAATAGGAATGGTCAAATTGAAAAATAAAATATGTTAATTGAGCTCAAGTTTACTTTAAGAGAAATTAGTTGGATCACTATTTTTTAGTACAAGATATCGATTCCACAGCACTTCATAAAAATACCCGCTTAACTGAATAGGTGAAGCTAATATTTTTTAAAGCACTGTAAAACCAATACGCTGCACTATAATTTTACGCCCAATTGATATTTCTAGGGTTAAACCATTATTGGTAGTAATTTAAAGTTAACCTGCCCCAATTATTACAGGTTTTCAGCAGTTTCAAAATTTTTGTATACTATGGATCTTTATGTGGTTGCTTTTGGAAGGAGCTGCTTCAGTCGAGATTTTGAACCAGCACTTTTCACAGCTAAAGCTATTCCTAATTAGGTTCTCTACGAAACTGTGATTTGGTTTCATCCTAATCATAATGAACAAGCTCATAAGGTAAACTAGGCTCACGGCCTTCAAGCAAATCGGTCAAAAATTTCCAGAATACATCGGCAGAAGGCGGGCAGCCTGGTAAGTAGTAGTCTACTTTTACAATTTCATGAATAGGATAGACTTTATCAAGTAATAACGGCAATTCATGATCATTAGGAATCTGAGCATTTTCTATCCCAATACCATTCATATAAGCTTCGTTTAAACACTCTTCCAGTGGAATATGATTTCGCATCGCAGGAAGACCGCCATTTATGGCGCAGGCACCGACAGCTACCAGTATTTTACAATTATTGCGAAACTCTCTTAGTACATGTACATTTTCTGAATTACATACCCCACCTTCAATAAGCCCTATATCACTGTTAGTACAATGTTCAATATCTGTAATGGGCGAACGGTCAAACTCCACCAGTTCAGCCAGTTTTACCATGCGTTCATCAATATCCAAAAAAGACATATGACAGCCAAAACATCCTGCTAAAGAGGTGGTTGCAACTCTGATTTTATCAGCCATGCTCCTCACGCTCCTTTTCCAGACTTACTTCATCTATTTGTTTGTGATCATACACGCGTTGACCAATAGGCACTAAATACCCCGTACGCTTAATCAAAATGGCTCCGGTAGGACAAATATGGGCCGCACAGTCATTAACATCAATATCACTATCTTTTAACTGGCCACTTTTGGAATTAATGATCAGTCGTTTATTAATACCTCTGCCACTTATGGCAAATACATTTTTAGCATCTGTAAGCTGACTGGCACGCACA
>JAUXDP010000119.1 GCA_030618325.1 Methylococcaceae bacterium
ATGAATAATGCTGCAACCAACCTGGCGAAACTCAATTCACTCTCTGAAAAAAATATCACCTTATCAATTGATGATTTTGGTACCGGTTATTCATCATTGAGTTATTTACATCGTTTTCCGGTTGATACCGTTAAAATTGACCGTTCATTTGTTTCCAATATGGAAAATGATGGCCAGGTCAATATTGTTAAAGCTAGTATTGCCATGGCGTACTTTAATGAATATTAAAGTAGTTGCTGAAGGAATAGAAACTCAATGGCAGTACGATTTTTTAGCAGCGGAAGGGTGTGATATTGGGCAGGGATACTTTCTTCATAAACCCATGGGTACTGATCAATTTGAACAATTGTTAAAGAAGTTCTCTCTTACAGCTTCTTAATGGTAGTCAATTGAGGCTTGCTCAAGTCATTTTTATCAATGATGAGTGTTTGGTACTGAAAAGCCGCGTTATCTAATTTAATTAACCAGTTTTGTAACGCTTCCAGTTCTTGACGTCCACCTTGATGTCCGGGGTAAGCAATTATAGTGATAAGACCTGATGATATTAACTGCTTGCATGCTGCTGTTAATGCCGCCAGAGTTGTTTCAGTTTGGGTGATGAGGGATTTATCGCTACCGGGTAGATAGCCTAGATTAAACATTACTGCAGCAATACGGTGTTGATGATGGGGCTGAATATACTGTTCAATATTTTCATGCCCAGTACAAATCAATTCAACTTGAGAAAATTGTTGCTGCTCTATGAGTTTCTGAGTGGTTGAATCCAGAGCACGTTGTTGGATGTCAAAACTGTAAACTTTTCCTGTTACGTCTACTTGTTCAGCCAAAAACAAAGTGTCATGGCCATTGCCACAAGTCGCATCAATAGTAATGTCACCCGGGTGGAGCAGATCAGATAGGGTATTTTGAGCTTCTTTGACCAGGGAAACACGTAGCATGGGCGGGTTTGGGACTCCTTTCTTCACCCGCTACCTGTATGAGACTGAGTTATTTAGACATCGCCTGGTTGTAAAGTAGTGTTGCCTGGCTTTTTGCCGCTTGAGACAAACCTTTGACTTTAGCTTTGGTTTTAAAACCATAAAAGCCTTGTTTTGCCCGTGAAACCCAAGAGACGGCCGCCTTCTGGTACGGGTTCTCCAACCTCACCAACGGTATCGTATTTTAGATAGCCATCCGATACCACAAAAACTGTATTAGAACGAATTAGCGGTGTATGTTCTTCTTTGACGGAGACTTTTACCAAAGTCAAATCTGAGCTACTTTGAGTCTGCGTTAGCACATCTCCGAGATGTACTCCGGATGACATCAGTCTTTTGTCGGCAATTTCGGGGGTTCCTTCAAAAATGACGTTGTAGATTTTATCTTGTGGGATAGCAACCTCATTTACATCTTTGGAGGCGCAGCCCCCAAGTGTTACGAAAGCAAATATAGTAATGAGTAAAGCTTTTTTCATATTATTCTTCCAATAGTGTTGTTGTCGGTGAAGAGTAAGGGCTACACTTTAACAAAGTTTTTAGGATGGACAAAGCTCGAATGCCCAGCTGGGTTCATATCAACAGCTGGTATAAAATCCGCATCCGTGACCGCGCGAAGTATAACGTTTAATGTTAGCTGTTTCGGGTAAGGGTTGGTCTGCCATTAAAAAATCGGCAAATCGTTGAGCATGCCAAGGTATCTGTAAACTGCCTTTGGCGCCAAATCCATTGAAAATACATAATTGTGGGTATTTTGGATGGCATCCCAGAAATGGCTGCTTGTCTAGGGTTGCTGGTCTTATATGCGCCTGATGATTAATAACTTGTTCTGTTGGAATAGTAGGGGCAGCTTTGTTAAGTGCATTGATTAAGGTGTTTTTGGCGGATTGTGTTGCTTCGGTATTAATACGTTCTCGATCAAATGTGGCTCCGGTACGAAAGGTATGTTCGTCGGTAGGAATGAGCCAGAAACCGTAATTTAAAAGATAATCTGGTAGCTTTCTAGGACAGGCTAATGTCAGTATTTCACCCTTTACAGGCTGGAAAGGTAACCAGGAAAACCAGGGGTTGGTTTGGCCTTGATATCCTTCGCAAAAAATTATCTTTTGCACCTCAATATCTTGCCAATTAACTTTCTGTTCATATAGCGTTATATCCGGAAAGTTGAATTGGGTTTTAATATAGCTGTTTGACTGTACAAAATATTGTTGCAAATCAGCCAATAATGGCTTGGTTTGTAGAAAGCCAGTTTGTTTTTGCTTAAGTATGCCGAAAGGCGCTAAAAAATCTTTATCTGGAGGAGACGTATAGTTTTCAATATACGGCTGATAGCTTGTATCATTTAATCGTTTTAAACAATATTGATATTCTGTTTCGTTACCAATAATTCTTAGCATTGGTTTTTCGATTAGGAGCGGGTGCTTGAAAAATCGGCTTAGATTTTGATAATAGCTTTTGGCAGCAGGTAATAAAAAATCAATATCCTGGTTTTTAACCAATCGCATTCCAGTAATGGGGTTGATCAGCCCTGCGGCTACTTGAGATGCGCTAGTAACGGCATTGTCAACAATGAGAATTCGACAGCCTCTTTGGCTTAGCTCCCAGGCCAAAATACTTCCTGCTAGACCTTGGCCGATGATTAAAAAGTCATAATTATTTTGCATCGTTTTTGAATGGACTCTTAATTAATATGCACGAAAAATGGGTCTACAAGATCTCATTTAGGTTATCACTGGAAAAACCGGCCCTGATCAGTATATAGTATTGGATTATCTCTATACGCTCTCCATTTTAAAAAAAGTTCTTGTAGAATATTGATAGACACTACTTCAGAGATCTAATATGAAAATCATTATTATTGGCTCCGGTATTGCCGGGATTACTTTTGCCGAGAAGGCTAGGGAATTAATGCCCGAAGCTAGTATTACATTATTAACTCGGGAAACTTATGGTTACTATTCCAGACCGATGCTTTCACGTGGATTTAGTAAAGAGAATATAGAAGAAACTATCGTTCTTAAGCCGTTCAATAAAATATTGGAAAAGAATATCTGCATTATTAGTGGTGTAGAGGTGACCGGAGTTAATCGTGAAAAGCAGACTATTAATGTAAAAGGGATAGACGAGATTGAAGAGCTTGAATATGACAAACTAGTTATTGCTACCGGCTCGGCAGCTTTTATTCCTCCTCCTTTCTTGGCTGATCGTGATAATTTTTATTTATTCAACAGCCTGAAGGATTTGAAACAACTGCGTAAATTCAGGCAAGGGTTGATAGAAAAACAACAAAAACCCCACTGGGCAATTATTGGTGGTGGTTTGATCGGGTGTGAACTGGCTTCTGATATGGCGGTTGCTGGGGATCAGGTGACATTATTTCACGCAATGGATAGGCTTATGGAAAGACAGTTAGTAGAAGAGGATTCCGAGACTCTAAAAACGGTGATGCAATCCTCCGGTATTAACGTATTGTTTAATCAGTCAGTTCAAGGTTTTCCTAAAACAAGTACTAAAGTTGGTGTCACTGTTGACGATAGCCAAACCGAGTTTGATGCAGTTGTAGTTTCTTGTGGGTTTAAACCGCGGACTGAATTAGCTGCCGAGGCAGAGTTAACAATAGGGCGCGGTATTAAGGTTAATCAAAACCTACTATCCAGTGATGAAAATATTTATGCCCTGGGCGATGTTGCCGAATTGCCTAACGGTAAATTATATGCCTTTATTTCGCCGATACGGAATCAAGCAGTATGGTTAGCTGGCTTTTTAAGTGGTCAGGAAAATAAGCCCTGGACACCGCCAGCTTTTGATCCGAAGGCTAAAGTTCATGGTTTTGAAGCAGCTCATCCTTATTTATTTTAAATAGTTTATGCGTATTCGTTCCTTACCAACTCAATTAGTTAATCAGATAGCAGCCGGTGAAGTTGTTGAGCGGCCAGCATCAATTGTTAAAGAGTTGCTGGAAAACTGTTTTGATGCGGATTCCAGGGAAATCAGAATTGATATTGAACAAGGTGGAATCAAGCTGATTCGAGTTCGTGATGATGGTTGTGGGATTGATAAGGAAGATTTGGCGTTGGCTTTATCCCGTCATGCAACCAGTAAAATTGCAACGTTAAAAGACTTGGAGCAAGTCAATAGTATGGGTTTTAGAGGTGAAGCGCTACCGAGCATGAGTTCGGTCTCCAGGCTAACTTTGATCTCCCGGATTGCCGAGTCCGATTGTGCCTGGAGTGTAAAGGCGGATGGTAGTGAAGCAAATTTGGATCCACAACCTGATCCTCATCCTGAGGGCACCACCGTTGAAATCAGAGATCTGTTTTATAACACGCCAGCGAGAAGAAAGTTTTTAAAAACTGAAAAAACCGAATTCTCCCATATTGAAACATTGGTTAAACGAATGGCTTTGAGCCGTTTTGATACACATTTTGTTTTCAATCATAACCAGCGGGAAGTGTTTAATTTAAGGTCGGCAGAGACTTTGGTTGAGCAAGAGCAACGTATCGCTAAAATATTTGGCTCTGCCTTTATTGAAAATGCAGTACGAATTGATTTTGAATCATCCGGGTTGACGTTGTCGGGTTGGGTGGGGCTGCCCACTTTTTCCCGCAGTCAACAGGATATGCAGTATTTTTATGTGAATGGCCGATTAATTAGAGATAAGCTGGTCAGTCATGCTGTAAGGCAGGCTTACCGGGATGTTTTGTATCATGGTCGACATTCGGTGTTTGTGTTGTATTTGCAATTGGATCCAACGCTGGTGGACGTTAATGCCCATCCGGCAAAGTTGGAAGTCAGATTTCGGGATAGTCGTCTGGTACATGATTTTTTATTTAGTGCATTACATCGTTGTTTAGCCGATGTTCGGCCTGGCGACCAGGAAAGTCGTGATGATCCGGTGTCCGTACTGGAACAATCAGTTTCTGATAGCTTAATATCTGCGCCTTCAATGAAGCCGTTTAGCTATTCAGTCCCAGAGCCTCGGCAGACCTCGTTGCCTTTAGCTGTTGAAGAAGAAATTCAAGCTTATGCAAAGCTTTATCCTTCAGAGACACCGCCTCAAGCATATAGTAAGGAAGAAGCGAATTATCCATTGGGATTCGCAATTGCCCATTTACATGATGTATTCATTCTTTCTGAAACGGCAACAGGCATTATTTTGGTCGATGCCCACGCTGCACATGAAAGAGTAACCTATGAACGTCTAAAGCAGCAGTATCAAGAGAGCGCTATTCCCTGTCAACCGTTATTACTACCGATAACAGTGCGAGTGAGTGAGGCTGAAGCTGAGCTTGCTGAACAGCTAGAAGATTTTTTTAAGTCATTGGGTTTTGAATTAAACCGGACGGGTTTGGAGTCGATTGTGGTGCGGTCAACGTCTGCTATTTTGGCTAACACCGATGTCGAAGTTTTGATTAAAGATGTATTAGCTGATGTTGTTCAGCATGGATCCAGCCAAAGACTTCAGGATAAATCTAATGAAATTTTGGCAACCATGGCTTGTCATGGTTCTGTTAGAGCCAATCGCCGTTTGACGGTTGAAGAAATGAATGCTTTGTTACGAGATATAGAAACTACAGAACGTGGCGGTCAATGTAATCACGGTAGGCCGACCTGGATTGAGTTGTCGGTTCAAGATCTGGATAAGTTTTTTCTACGCGGTCAGTGAAATCTAACGAATTACCCCCAGCCATTTTTTTGATGGGGCCAACGGCTTCAGGTAAATCGGCATTAGCAGTGCAATTGGCGCAAAGTTTGAATGCTGAAATCATTAGTGTCGATTCCGTATTAGTTTATCGAGGTATGGATATCGGCACAGCAAAACCCACGCAGTCCGAACGTGGCGGGATTAAACATCATTTAATTGATATTTTGGATCCTGCAGAGTCTTTTTCTACTGGAATGTTTAGGAATCTGGCGTTAGATTTAATGGCCGATATTACCCGAAAAGGTAAAATTCCATTGCTAACGGGTGGGACAATGTTGTATTTTAATGTGCTATTTAATGGCTTGTCGGAATTACCGGTTGCTAATGAAGATATACGCTCAAAATTAGACCAGCAAGCTCAATCTGAGGGTTGGGCGGCAATGCACCGGCGGCTGGCAGAGGTAGATCCCGTTTCTGCGGAAAAAATTCATCCTAATGATCCGCAGCGAATTCAGCGGGCTTTAGAGGTTTTTGAAATTAGTGGTGAACCAATTAGCACTTGGCATGTCAGAGCTAAACAACAGGAATTGCCTTATCAAAAAATAAAATTTGTTATTGCGCCTGATGATAGAAGTGTATTGCATGAGAGAATTGCAGTCAGATTCAAGGCGATGTTGGAACAGGGATTTGTCGAGGAGGTAAAAAAATTATTTCATCGAGGGGATTTATCAGATAAAATACCATCAGTCCGGGCGGTAGGATACCGTCAAGTATGGGCTTATTTACTGGGTGAATACAATCAGGAAACAATGATTGAGAAGGGTATCGTTGCAACCAGGCAGTTGGCTAAGCGGCAAATTACTTGGTTAAGGCGAGAAAAGGATGCTATGTGGTTTGATAGCAACCAGAATAATTTATTCGATAGGATCATAGCGCATTTAAAAGTGGACTAAGCAAATATTGCTGACTATATCAGTAGTGGAGTTATCGGTACAAAAGGATCGATTTGCAAACTCGCTTTAGCCGTATGAGGTATTTATAAAAAAAGTACTTGGTCTGACTTGAAAATAATTAATTAGCCCTTAATTTATATACTGCACTATATCTATTTCAGGTGACAGAAACTGGTTCGAACTTCAGTACTGTATATCACTGCGTAGCTGTTTATTTTTGCACTAGCAATTTCATGGGATTAGTTTTTAACTAGTTATAATAATAATAAAGGAGACCAAATATGCCAAAAGGACAAAATTTACAGGATACTTTTTTAAATACACTTAGAAAAGAACATATGCCTGTGTCAATATTTTTAGTGAATGGGATTAAATTGCAAGGACGAATAGATTCGTTCGATCAATATGTCATTATGCTAAAAAACACCATTAGTCAAATGGTATACAAACATGCTATATCAACTATTGTGCCTGGAAAAGCAGTCAAAATGCCTCGTGAAGTAGAGGGCGAAGAGGAAAGTAAATAATTCTTTTCGTTAAGGCTTTGCCGAGTAGTACAGCATATTTAATGAGGCCTGTTTACTCGCCGCAGCAAAATGCTAAAACTTCAAATGCGGAGAGTGTAGTTGTTTGAACGTCCTGAATCGGGTGAGCGGGCGGTGCTTGTTCATGTGTTTTTTCGTACGGGTCAGGAAGACTTGAATGAATTAAAAGAGTTAACAAGGTCTGCAGGTGCGGAACCTATCTATGTACTAGAAGCCAAGCGCCGAGCACCTGATTCTAAATATTTTATTGGAACCGGCAAACTTGAGGAACTTAAACAAGTTATTAAAGCCGAATCTGCTGATATTGTTCTGTTTAATAATCCGTTATCACCCAGCCAGGAAAGAAATCTGGAAGAAGCACTAGAGGTTCGTGTTGTCGATCGAAATGGCTTGATTCTGGATATTTTTGCTTTGCGTGCACAAACCTTTGAAGGAAAGTTGCAGGTTGAATTAGCGCAGTTGCGTCATTTATCTACTCGTTTGATACGAGGGTGGACGCATTTAGAGCGGCAAAAAGGTGGTATTGGTATGCGTGGTCCGGGTGAAACCCAGTTAGAGACTGATCGTAGATTATTGGCCGTCAGAATCAAGCAAATTCAAAAGAGACTTGAAAAGGTTTCTCAGCAAAGGCATCAGGGCAGAGCAAAGAGAAAGCGAGCAGAAATTCCTTCAATTTCATTGGTTGGCTATACCAATGCTGGAAAGTCGACACTTTTTAATTCTCTAACGGATGCTGATATATATGTGGCAGATCAATTGTTTGCCACATTAGATCCCACATTACGACGCTGTGATCTGGCAAATGGAGCTAGCGTAGTTTTGGCGGATACAGTGGGATTTATCAGGCATTTACCACATGAATTGGTGGCAGCATTTCGTTCAACATTACAGGAGGCTAGCGAGGCAGATTTACTTTTGCATGTTATCGATGCCAATGCCGATGATCGTGATGAAACGATATTCCAGGTAAATAAAGTGCTCGAGGATATTGGGGCGGATAGTGTCAAACAGTTACAAATCTATAACAAAATTGATTTGCTTGATGATTTTTCTCCTCGAATTGACCGAGATGAAGCTGGGCTGCCCATCCGAGTTTGGTTGTCTGCGCAGAATGGATTAGGCACTGAATTGTTATTTCAGGCGCTAACAGAAATTTTTTCAACTAGCAAAGTGAAAAAAATATGCCATTTATTACCCACCCAGGGTGATATTAGGGCAAAGCTTTTTTCGATGGCTCGTATTATTCATGAGGAAAGTAATGAGCAAGGTGGTTGGAATATTGCCGTCGAAATTGATAAAAAGCACTTGGGGATTTTAAAAATGGTTGAGATTGAGGAAATAATCTAACAATTTGTTATATAATGACCCGTTTTTGTGCGCGATAGCTTTAGGGCACCTCTAATAATGACCTTTTTGTCCGATTTCGGCGTTGGATGATTTCCTGCGATCCTCATGTATTTCATATACACTGCGGTTCTCGAAAATCATCCGCCTTGAACTCGAACAAACTACGAATTATTAGAGATACCCTTTAAAGGCTTGTTGTGCGTTTTGATGTTGGATCCGAAGGAAGGGTTTAGCAGGTTTTAATAAATCAAGTGGAGCATGTATATGTCCTGGAATGAGCCTGGTGGCGATAAAAAAGACCCCTGGAGTGGGCGTGGTGATCAAAAAGGTCCTCCTGACCTTGATGAAGCAATTCGATCATTTCAAGAAAAAATAAATAGCATTTTTGGCGGCGGTGGAGGTAGTGGTGGTGAATCTTCCGGCGGTGGTTCACCACTAAGAAGTTTAGGGTTTTTGGCTCTAGCCGCTCTTGTTTTGTGGGCATTAAGCGGTTTCTATATCGTTGATGAAGGCAATAGAGGTGTAGAAACTAGATTTGGTAAATATGTGGATACATCCATGCCGGGTCTGAATTGGCATATGCCGGTTCCCATTGAGCAGGTTGATCAGGTAAATATTGAACAACAGCGCTTTATAGAGGTTGGTTATCGTTCTGGAGGTAGACAACAGACTGGATCAGTGCCTCGTGAAGCTTTAATGTTGACTAAGGACGAAAATATTGTTGATATTCGTCTGGCTGTACAATACCAGGTTAAAGATGCTAAAGAATTCTTGTTTAACGTATTAAATCCTAAGGCAACGTTAAAACAGGTGACTGAAAGTACTCAGCGTGGAGTCATAGGCCGTAATACCATGGATTTTGTTTTGACCGAAGGGCGGAGTGAAATTGTTGCTGATATTAAGACGGAAATTCAACAGGTTCTGGATTCATACCAGGCTGGTATTCAGATTACCAGTGTCAATCTTCAGGATGCACAGCCTCCGGAACAAGTGCAAGGAGCATTTGAGGATGCTATCAA
>JAUXDP010000308.1 GCA_030618325.1 Methylococcaceae bacterium
CATGGTCGAATTAAATTCGTAGAAAGCACGTTTATTTTCCGGCATGGTTTCGTGATTCTGCCACGCTTCCGGAACCATCATCATTACTGCTTCCTGCAAGGAACGACCGGTCATCAGTAAAAATTCCAACACATTATCGTAAGTGCCAGAATCAGAATAATCCAGTTCTACAACGGGGAATACTTTTTCCAGATCATCACCGAAAAGTTCACTTTCTGCAACACCTTCGCGCGCGCGCATCCAGTTTTTATTGCCACGTAAGGTATTGATTTCACCATTATGGCTCATGAACCGGTTAGGCTGGGAGCGATCCCAGGATGGAAAGGTGTTGGTGCTAAAACGTGAATGCACCATCGCCAGATGTGAAGTAAAGTCTTCTTCGTGTAAATCAGGGTAATATTTAAAGACCTGCGCAGGCATTAATTGCCCTTTGTAAACTATGACTTTGCTGGACAAGCTGCAAACGTAATACATTTTACCTTGTTCCAGGTCGCCTTCAGAGCGTATTGCTGTGGCAGCTTGTTTGCGGATTAAATAGAGCTGCCTTTCAAAAGCATCGCCCTCAAATCCATCGGCCGCGGCAATAAACAACTGTTCGATAACGGGTTCGGTAGCACGAGCTGAGGGGCCAATGTCTGCACCATCGGGGTCTACCGGAACGCTACGCCAGCCGATTAGTTTCTGACCTTGTGCGGTGATATATTTTTTGACTATCGTTTTACAGTGATTGCGGTCTTTTTCATCCTGAGGCAGAAAAACCAAACCAGCTGCAAAACGGCCTGATTCTGGTAAGTCGACGCCCAATTCAGATTTTGCAACCCGATTAAGAAAATCTAAAGGTAGGGCGGTCATAATACCTGCACCGTCACCTGTGTTTGCTTCACAGCCACATGCGCCGCGGTGAGTCATTGCTTCTAAAGCAATACCGGCATCATGGACGATTTTGTGTGAGCGTTGGCCTTTGATATGAGCGATAAAGCCGACACCACAGCTGTCTTTTTCGTATTCAGGGTCGTAAAGACCTTGTTTTTTAGGTATTCCGTGCATCTTTTTAGACATAATTTCACCGCCTTGTAGTCTTGCCTGGGTTTTATTTTCCCGATTGTGGTAATTGTTCGGAGAGGTTATTCAGAATAACCAGCATACAAGCGTATCGCTTGTTTTGGCTGACTCTGTTTGAAATGCATTCGCTTTAAAAAACAATAGCGTTACACTATTTTATTCGATTTAACCGTAAAACCTTGGCATAAGTGTTTGTTTTCAAGATGAAGTCTTGTATTGATTCCCCATAAAGGCTTATTGTTTACAATTTATGCAATTCAATTAAACCTACTACTTCACCATTTAGCCGAGCATTATAAAAAAAAGTAACAAACTAAAGCAAGATATATTACGCAGATGTGGGAGTTCCTGCGGATAAAAAATCTTATTTGTTAATTTACCCTAGAAAAATCAGTTGCTAACGCATTCTATCGCAAGCTATTGATTACACAGCACTTCCAAAAAATAGCCCGTTAAACTGAATTTCGCGTTCAACTGATTTTTCTATGATCATGCTTGATTTAACCTAGAATAATCAGTTGACCGCTAATGTTCGGAGCAAGTTATTGAATACAATGTTTAAGAAAGTCATTTAGTCGTCACCAGTTTGGTGGGGTACAATCGCTAGATAAATTTATGAAGAAATCTGAACGGAAAATCCAGCAGAATAGCTCTTGATAAGGACTAAGGCCATTATCTGCGAGTGATTCTTTGACTTTTTCGCCCAGATTTTTCACAAATTCATCTTCAACTGATTATTCTAGGTTTAAGGGGAGTTAAAGCCATCGCCAGTACCAGATAAAGCGGCAATAATGTTTTTTTGTATTTCAGATGTGCCGGAAAAAAGGCGGCTGGCCATGGCATCATCAACAAAAGTAGGCATTAAACTATCTGGCATCAGTCCATGTGCACCCAGTATATGGACAGCATCTAGACTGGATTGTAAAAAAGCTTCACTAGAAAATAATTTGGTTTGGGCGCTCACTAGAGTGATGCGCTGTTTGGCATCTTTTAGTCTTGCACATTCGCTCACCCAAAGCTTTATAGTATCCAGGCGTAATTTCATGTCAGCAATTTTGTGACTGATGGCCTGATTTTTCCCCAGATGAGCACCATTAACTTTCCGTTCCCGGCTGTAACGAATCACTTCATTCAACTGCCACTGCATGACGCCAGAAATACCAGCAAAAATAAATGCGCGTTCCAGCTCCAGGGCATGTTGAATCATATTATTACCCATTCCGATTTTTCCTAGTTGACGGGAAATGGGAATCTGGCAATTATCTAAAATGACATCACCCATGGTTGCAGAAGTACAGCCTGATACGGTAGGAGCATCTGAAAATTCGGCGCCATTATCATCTTTTTGCACCAGAAATGCAGAAAGTTTGCCATCAAGATGAGCGTAGACGACCAACAAATCAGCAATCGGGGTATTGGTTATATAACGTTTACGGCCTGTTAAAAAAAAGTGGTTATTTTCCTGTATAGCCGATGCAGTAAGCTCATTAATGTTTGAACCTGCCTGTGGTTCAGTTATCGCATGTCCGCCAATGAATTCACCATTAATTAATCCTGGTAGCCAGGTTTGCTTTTGTTCCTCTGTACCGTAATTAAGAAGGGGAAATACTGATCCCCAGAGATGGGCATTGATGGATAGAATCAGGCCGGTATCCTGAGCACCCAAACCTAAATGTTGATGTGCAGAAACCAGTTCAGAAAAATGTGTATTTTTCCCTCCATATTGCTCTGGAAGGGCATGTTGGAACAGGCCTTTTCTTGCGTGTTTTTGTAGACGCTGCTTAGATGGTTCGTAGTTAATCGGCATTGGGAAAAGGTTTTAATTCGTCTTTTTGAATACATTTTACCATCTTTAGGGCAGCTCTATTAATTCTGGGTGAGCAGCTATGCGTTTAAAATATTTGAGAACAAGGCGAAAATATTTTAAGCGTGTAGATGCCA
>JAUXDP010000192.1 GCA_030618325.1 Methylococcaceae bacterium
TGTCTGGTTCAGGCAGAGAGATACCTGATAGAGGTTTATCGGTATATCGAATTTAAATCCGGTAAGAGCAAAAATGGTGGACGACCCGAGCGAATATAGTTGGTCGAGTTACCAGATCAATGCATTGGGCAAAATATCGGATTTGTGTACACCGCATCCTGAATATTTAAGGTTGGGGAATACAAAGGACGAGCGAGAGAAAAAATACCGTGCCTTATTCTCCCATCATGTTGAAGGCGATTGGCTGGAAAAGATCAGGTCGAGTGTCAACAAAGGGATGGCTATTGGTCATGATTGTTTCAAGAATGAGATTAAAATATTAACTGGCAGAAGGCTAAGGCCCAAAAAAGTGGGCCGACCAGTCGGGTGGCGTAAGATAAGGAATGGTGTTTAATTTGTATCTGCCCCCCGTGATGATCTGCCATTAAACTGGTCATGTGGGCATAGCGGGTATGTCCTGAAAGAATCGAGAGTAAGAACGTACCTAAGATATTGACTTTTTTGGGGGCGTTATTGCTGGCATAAATTAAAGGGCATTCGTCAACCCAAGGTTGAAATAAGTGCCCCATTTTTAGATGCTGAATGAAAAAATGCAGTTGTCCCAATGGAGTCACTTGTGCTTGTGGATCCCACTCAATATGAATTTTCCATCAAATGTATCGGCAACCAGTGCACTGATTTCCCGCTTAGCAAACACAATTTCTTTGTTACCCTCTGGGTGAATGAATTTAGGAGGTAATACCATGGCTCAGCAGGTGATTCAATTACTCCGAATTATAACGCTTTATTCAATTGATAATTTTAGTATATTCAATGACTTATAGTTTGCTAAAAGTTGAGCTGGACAGTAGTGATTTTATCCATAAAATTCTTCCCATAAGCAAGGAAAGTGTATTAAAATTACTATCCATCATTAGTTTTTTTACCCTACGACAAAAATTTACAAGGTGACCTTATGAGAAATTCAAAACGTTTTTTCGAAGTGCTAATATGCGCCTTTTTTTTCATACCGTCAGGCAATGCTGCACAGATATACCAGATTACGGATTTATGGCAAGGTGAAGCTAGTGCTCGTGACATCAACGATCTAAAGCAGATTGTTGGATCTAGAGGTCCTGATGCTCGGTGGGGCCTAGGCCAAACTATTGCCGTCATGTGGGATAATGGTAAACTTGTCGATCTTCACGCTGAGCTTAAGCTTCAAGGGCGAGGAGTAAGTATCGCTGATCGTATCAATAACCAAGGCTTGGTGCGAGGCCAAAGTGATAACTGTGGTGTATGTCCTGGACTTCACGACGTTCGTAATGAACTGTGGTTTAACGGTAATCTAGTAACGGATTCGACTGATTTGAGCGAATCGGGGCTAATGGTTTATAACTCGCTTTCTCGCCCGCAGCCACCCACACCCGAACAGGCCTTCTTAATGGAGAACGGTCACTCGCAACCTCTTGGCACCCTGCCTGGGAAAATAAGCGCCGCGGCTAGTGATGTGAATATACATGGGCAGGTTGTAGGAATTTCAGGTGGGCTTCCTTTTATATGGGAAAATGGCAAAATGATTGCGCTTTCTCTACTACCAGGGGCAACGGGGGGTACTGCGTCGGGGATTAATGATTCCGGTGTTATCTTCGGGAAAAACGGTAGGGATGCCGTTTTATGGGATAATCTTGAGCTGTATGATCTTAGCGATGAATTTCTTAACATTTTTGATATTAACAATAGAGGGCAGGTCATAGGCGGGGGGCATGGTGGTGAACTACTTTTTTGGGATCAAGTAACAAAGAAAACAGTCGATATAATGACCCTTATCGATCCCGCAGATCCTTTCTCAAAGAATATTGTCGGTCCGTTCCTGTTTTCAAGGGGTGCGATAAATAACCATGGACAAATCGTCGCTACCTTTGAGGTATTATTGGATAATGGAAATAAAGAATTTAGGGCTTTGTTGTTGACGCCTGTTTCTCAAGCATCTGTGCTCGTAGGAGATAAGGATAACTTCGTATTTGGCGATAGCAACGACATTCCACCACGGTCAGCATGTGCTGAAAAAATATTGGCCGATATATCTGCAGATGAGGGTCAAGACCTTGGCGTTGATTTAGATGTAGGTGGAAACGATCGCCCTGTCGGGCTAACCCATTATTTAGCTTTACCGGACGATGCTAAAGTTACGTCTGCAAAAGTAACGTTTAAAATTAGAGGTAATAATAACCTCGTAAGAAATGACGGAGTTTACTTCGATTGCCTTGCCAATCCATGGGATGAGAACACAGAAGTTATCGCGTTGAAGGATTTGCTTGGCCGTGAACCAAAAAATAACGAAACGCACACGCTGACGATCAATCTTGCCAAGACACCCGTGTTATTGGGACCCCTGAGCACATATCCTGTCTCCACCCCTCGATATCGCAATTTACTACCACTGGTCAAAAGTGGCGAAGTCAATCTTGTCTATGCTGACGATTTCACCGTGGATTACTCCGAACTGGATGTTACCTATGTGTTGCCATCGGCACCTTCGGGGGACCTAACAGGGGACAACATTGTGGATCGAGACGATTTAGATATCATTGTCGCTGCCCTTAACACGGATGCGACCGAGCCGGATGACCCACGGGATATCGATGGCGACCACCGAATCACGATTTTGGATGCCCGAAAGCTGGTCGTTTTATGTTGGAAAAATGGTCGGCCTCGATGTACTGTTAATGGCCAATTAAACTGAGCCAAAAATGGCCATTAATATTGAGCCACTTTTTCAGACTTTATTGTTCCAGTTCGCTAGTTCAAAACTATGCACTTTCAGTGCAAGGCTTTAGCTGCTCGATCATCCATAACGACTTTCAGTCCATAACATTAACCCACCAGCTTTAAGCTGGTGGTTGTTTAATCGTGCGGGAGTGGGTTTTATAGCAGGTTGATTTTAGTTGGGCAAGATGCTTATACTGATTTGATCATTTCTGTATTTCAAACTCAGAGTCAAGGATATGAAAAAAATATTAGTGACAGGTGCAACTGGGCAGGTGGGTTCTGAAATAACGATGGCACTTCGCCAGAAATATGCGGGTGAAAATATTATTGCAGTTGGACATAGCCGACAACCGAGTTCAGAACTAGCAGACACCGGGCCCTATATAACACTTGATGTTAGAGATCAAGCTGCTTTAATTAAAGCGGTTAAAGATAATCAGGTTGACACTGTTTTTCACTTGGCTTCGTTATTATCGGCTGTTGCAGAAAAATTGCCGCAAAAAGCTTGGGATATCAACATGAATGGATTGCTAAATGTATTGGAGACAGCCCGAATGATGCGTTGTGCGGTATTCTTCCCCAGTTCGATAGCTGCCTTTGGTTACCAGACCCCAGCACTCAATACACCACAAGATACTATTCAACGACCTAACACCATGTACGGGATTACCAAGGTTTCAGGAGAGTTACTCTGCGACTATTATCAGCAGCGATTTGCCGTCGATGCGCGAGGGTTGAGGTATCCGGGGTTGATTTCTTACAAAACTGAAGCCGGTGGGGGTACAACTGATTATGCGGTGGAAATATTCTATGCGGCGTTACAAAAAAAATCCTACCAATGTTTTCTTAAAGCGGATACACAGCTGGATATGATGTATATGCCTGATGCTGTTAACGCAGCGATTGGCTTAATGCAAGCAGATGTTGAGCAATTAAGTCATCATAATGCCTTCAATGTTACGGCAATGAGTATTACTCCAGAACAGTTATCTACAGAAATTAAACGACATATTGCCGATTTTACAATTAGTTATAAGATTGACCCTGTGAGGCAGGCAATTGCTGATTCCTGGCCTAAACATATGGATGATCGTTGCGCTCATCAGGAATGGGGCTGGCAGCCTGAATTTACTTTGTCGGCAATGGTCGAAGAGATGCTGGAAAAGTTAGCTGTTAAATTATCGAAGCAGTAGCGGGAGGTTCTGATGTCGTTGGATAAAGTTGAAACAATATTCTCGGAACAATTATCAGAAAAAGATAAGCAAGGGACAGCTAAAAGAAACGAGTTGGTTATTACAGGTATAAAACCAGCGGTTAATGGACATGGCCCCCGATATTTTCTGGCTAACCAGGGAGATAGAGGTTTTTTACGACTGAATTCCAATTCTTACTTGGGATTGGAGAATCATCCAGCAGTAATCAATGCAGAAGCTCAAGCTGCTGAATTGTATGGTGCAGGGCCTGGAGCGGTTCGATTTATTAGTGGTACTTACCAACCTCATAAGGATTTAGAACAAAAACTTGCTGAGTTTCATGGCCGGGAGTCTGCTATGTTATTCAGTGCAGCTTATGCAACCATGATGGGTGTGCTGCCACAGTTTATAACCGAGAATACCTTGGTTGTTAGTGATGCGCTCAATCATAATTGTATTATCAATGCGATACGCTTATCGAAACCAGCTAATAAAGCCATATACGCGCATCTTGACATGGCTGATTTAAAACAGATATTAAAAACCAATAAAGGATTATTCAAACGAGTTTGTGTAGTGACAGATGGAGTCTTCAGCATGCGTGGAGATATTGCTGCATTAGATCAAATCACAGACATCTGTAAACAGCATGAACAGGAATATGAGGAAGGGATAATTACTCTGGTTGATGATTCTCATGGCGTGGGTGCGTTAGGCAATACAGGTCGAGGAACTGAGGAAGTTACTCAAACTACAGCCGATGTGTTAATTGCCACACTGGGCAAAGCTTTTGGGGTTAATGGAGGCTATGTGGTTTCCAGCACGAAAACCGTAGATTATTTAAGAGAAACAGCTCCACTTTATATTTACTCAAACCCCATTACGCCTGCAGAAGCAGCGGCAGCTTTGAAAGCAATACAGATTGTTGATAGCCCTGAAGGTATCGACAAGCTGGAAAATTTGCGTCAATTAACTCAGCAATTGAGGCATGGATTGATACAAGCAGGTTTCGAAACAGTACCCAGTGAACATCCGATAGTACCGATCTTAATCAGGGATACAGAAACTACATCGACTTTGGTAGAGTATTTGTTTGCCAATAATATTTTAGCCACTGGGCTGAATTATCCTGTTGTCCCTAAAGGGGAAGAAGAAGTCAGATTACAAGTTTCTGCCAGCCACACAGAAAAAGATATCAGTTATTTTTTAGAAGTTTTGAACAGGTTTTAATTCTCAATTATTTTTAATAGTGAAGCATATATTGTGAGTTACCTTAGATAACTAAGGTTGACACAATTAGCTCATTGAATTATATTTCTAGCCAATAAGTAATTCAACTGGGAGATGGTATGCGTAGCACTATTACAGCAAGAGGGCAAACGGTGATTCCTGCCCAAATCAGAAAGTATTTTCATTTATCCCCCAGCGACCGTTTGGAATGGATAATTGATAATGGGACTATTCGTGTTGTGCCAGTAGCAGATGATCCCATTTTGGCATTTCGCGCTCAAGGTAAAGGGGGTGCAACAGCTCGTTTGTTAGAAGAGCGCTCAAAAGACAGAGCGACTGAATGAGTTGTTATTTGTTAGATACCTCTGCATTCTTGACACTAAGGGATGGTGAAGAAGGGGCTGATACGGTAGCGGATTTATTGTATAAGGCAAAACAAGACGAGGCACAGTGTTATGCTTGTTTTATATCTTTAATGGAATTACTTTATCGGGTCTGGAAGGATGAGGGTAAACACAAAGGGCAACTTGCTTATGAACAAGCGCAATCATTACCTATTACCTGGATACATGAAGATAAAAAATTGTTAGAAAAAGCAGCCGAGATTAAGGCAACAAAGCAATTATCATTAGCCGATGCCTGGATAGCTGCCAGTGCAATTCAACAAAAAGCCATTTTAGTGCATAAAGATCCAGAATTTGCCAATGTAGAATGTCCTCAGCTTGTGTTGCCATATAAGAAACTGTCTTGTTAAGAATAAATCGGCTGAAAAGCGGTAAAATATGAAGTGGTTACGTTAAACCGGACGCACAATATAAAATAACCTGAAAACGCTGAGTATACTCCGCAATCGTGCAAAGTATGTGTCTAAAAATGTATGATCAAACGATCAAATACCCGTTGGTGCCGAGGAGAGGACTTGAACCTCCACGGGGTTGC